>JAIOTF010000143.1 GCA_021107195.1 Anaerolineaceae bacterium
AATCTCGTCACCGGTCATTTGCAGTATGAGCGGCTGGGAGCAACCCTGGACGATGCGGCGGGGGAAGCGTTTGACAAAGTTGCGCGTTTGATAGGGTTACCATATCCTGGCGGTCCCTCAATTCAGGAAGTTGCTCAGGATGGCGATCCCGCAGCATTCAAATTTCCGCGCTCGTGGTTAAACGGTACCTGGAATTTCTCTTTCAGCGGTTTGAAAACGGCTGTTCTGCGCACTGTTCAGGTGCTAAAGGAACAAAATAATGACCTGCCGGTAGCTGACCTGGCGGCCAGTTTTCAAGAGGCTGTTGTCGAAGTTTTGTTGAAGAAGACAATGGCTGCAGCCCGACAGTACCAGGTGCGACAGATACTGGTGGCAGGAGGCGTTTCCGCCAACCAGGCATTGAGAGAAGCTTTTTCCAGACAGGATGAATTTTCTATTCATATCCCACCACTCAAGTATTGTACAGATAATGCGGCCATGGTAGCTGTTGCAGGGTATTATCGTTTTGTTCACGAACAACGGGATACGTTTGATTTTGATGTAATGCCAACCTGGCCGCTTTCATAGGAGGAATCGTTTGCGATCCATTCGTCATTGGACACCACGGTATATCAAAAACCGCATTCAAGAAAAATTTTACCGCCATACTCATCCGGAAGTTGCCTGGTTGACGCCAAGTGCCAACGAAATATTGGACAGATGTCTGCACAAGCAAGATCGCGGTGTAGAGTTTGGCTCCGGACGCAGCACACTTTGGTTTGCCCGGCGGGTGGCATTCCTGGACAGCGTGGAACACCAGTCAGATTGGTATGATAACGTGAATCGTATGCTGGCTGAAGCGGGGCTGGAAAATGTTCGATATCATTTGCATTTGCGGGATTCGGATGACGATCCTGATCGTTCAGGGTATGTGCGTGTAGCCGATAGTTTTGTGCAAGAAAGTCTGGATTTTGCACTGGTGGATGGCATTTACAGGGAGTTTTGTGCAAAGGCTGTGCTTGACACATTGAAGCCTGGCGGCATGTTGATCATCGACAATGTGAACCTGTATCTTCCTTGTGATTCTGTTGCGCCAAATTCGGTTCCGCGTGATGGAAAACCCCTATCTCCTGTGTGGCAGGAAGTGTACGATGCTGTGCAGGATTGGCGCACGATTTGGACTACTAATGGTATCAGTGATACCGCGATTTTCATCAAACCTTGCGGGAAGTGATTTGCGCAGGTAACTTTTTTCGGGATTTGGGCATCTAAATAAATGAGCGAAATCCAAACCAACAAGGAAACATTTTCTATCGAAGCCTTGCAAGCAGGTGATCGGGCTGAATTTGCCCGGATGATGGATCATTTCTCTACGCCAATTTATCGTCTCGGATTAAAGATTCTGGGAAATGAACAGGATGCAGAAGATATTTTGCAGGAGACGTTCATCAAGGCATATCGTTCGATTGAAAATTTTGAAGGACGTTCTGCTCTTTCAACATGGCTCTATCGGATTGCAACCAATGAAGCATTAATGCTCCTGCGTAAGCGAAAACCAGCCCTTGATTTAGTTCTGGAAGACGATGACGAAGGCGACATAGAACCACATGAGATTGTAGATTGGTGTTGCTTGCCAGAGGAAGAAATGCTTTCTACAGAGTCGCGAATATTCCTCGAGAAAGCGGTGCAGGAATTGTCTCCCTCACTGCAGCTTGTTTTTTTGATGCGGGATGTGGAGCGATTGTCGATCAAGGAGACTGCGCAAATTCTGGAGATATCCGAGTCGGCAGTCAAGGTGAGTTTGATGCGAGCCAGGTTACGCCTGAGAGAAGAATTAAATCATTATTTTGGTGTGAAGTTGGACATAAGAAAGGTACGAAATGCATGATAAATTTGTGTGCGATGAGCTTCTGAAGCATATTTCCGAATATGTGGATGGCACCTTGCGGGAAGATCTCTGTGTGCAGCTTGAGGAGCATATTCATTCGTGTCATAATTGTGAGATTGTGCTCAACACATTGAAGAAGACGATTGATCTTTACCAGGGGACATCAGATATGGAAAGATCGTTGCCAGATGATGTGCGCAGCCGCCTCTTTGCCCGTTTAGATTTGGATGATTTTATTGAGAAATCTTGATTGTCAGATTGCATTGAAGATTTATAGAATTCCACGATAGCAGATGATGCCATCGTGGAACTGCTGTTAATGGGGTAAGTTTTGGTGGCTGGGCAAGGGGAATATGTATTAGAATGAAAGCAATATTGATAAATCAGGTAACTTTTTTTAGGGCAATCACATCTAAAGGATTGTAGCACTTATAATGGATTGCTGGAGAAAATCAAGTGAAACGCTTGCCGAATTTTTCACCCAATGAACTTGATCTTCACTTTGATGAGAAAATTGCATTCGAGGATCATCCAGCAGCAGGATACCGGGCGGGCCGCTTGTGCCCAAAATGTAAAAAAGCCGTACTGGATTATGATGGATTGCTGAATCTGGTGTGTCCAAATTGCGGGATCATTCAGGGAGGCTGTTTTACTTGATAATGAGAGTACAGCCTATCCGTGAGACAGGCAAGAATAAATAAAACGAGATAGATATTCGGAGGAAGAATAATGGAAAAATTGCTGAATAATGAAATTGAGGAGCAAATCCGACAGGTTTTTCAGGAAATCAAGGATCCTGTGGTTGCTCTTTTCTTTGGAAGTAAAGCAGAAAATTGCGATTACTGCAAAGATACACAGCAAATGCTGGAAGAGTTAACCGCTTTATCAGACAAGATCGAATTGCAGGTTTTCGATTTGGAAGAAAATGCTGCAACGGCGGAAAAGTACCATGTAACTATGGCACCTGGTATCGCAATGACACGCAAGCAAGGAGACGAGCTTGTTGATTATGGCGTCCGCTTTGCAGGGATTCCTTCCGGTCATGAATTTACTTCACTTGTACGCAGTTTCCTGTTGGTTTCAAGTGGTGAATCCGGGTTAGCACCAGCTACACGGAAATTCCTGAAGACGGTCAAGAAACCGGTTAATTTGCAGGTCTTCATTACTCCCACTTGCCCATACTGCCCGCAGGCGGTTATTCTGGCCCATCAGCTTGCTGTTGAAAGTCCCTTTGTGGATGCGTTGATGGTGGAAGCAATGGAATTTCCGGAACTTTCCAATCGTTATGGGGTCGGTGGTGTGCCGCATACGACGATCAATTTTGATGCGGAATCGGTTGTGGGCGCTGCGCCTGAGTCAATGCTGATTGCTAAGATCCAGCAGGCGTTAAACTAATCGCAGGGAAGGTATAAAGATGGACGCAAAAATTAAATGGAATAGGAAGATGGCTTTCACGGGTACAGCCGACAGCGGTCATGATGTGCTAATGGATGCGTATTCCAACGTGGGCGGCGAGGATAATGGGCCGCGGCCCACCGAACTGGTGTTGATGGGGTTGGGTGGTTGTACAGCGATGGATGTGGTTTCTATCTTGGGGAAGATGAAGCAAGAAGTTACTGATTTTGAAATCAAACTGCATGTAGACAAAGCAGATGCGCATCCGAAAGTGTTTACACATATCGTGCTGGAGTATATTCTCACTGGTCATCAACTGGACCGCGAGGCAGTTGATAAAGCAGTCATGCTTTCAAGTGAAAAATATTGTTCTGTTCAAGCAATGTTGCGCAAAACAGCGGAAATTGAAATAAAAATCACGATCAATGAAGCAGAGTGATCTGAGGTTTGAGTCACGCAAGAACGAAGAAGAATGAGGCTGCCCCAAATTCAACAGGGCAGCCTTTTTGTATGGAAAGCAGGTAATCCAATAAAAGATCGCGGTTTTTATCAAATCAAGTGAAGTATCTAAAACCTGTCAAATAGAAAGTAAGCGCATAAGTGAGTTGAAAAGCTATAAACAAAAAATATAATATTGTTTTTTGCTTGTTGTATTTTTCAATTGCATGCAATATAACAAGCGTGAGGAGTGGGCAGAAAAATATCCATAACCGGCCCACTTCACCGCGGGTTTGTCCCAGAATATTCAGTCCAAGAAAAGCAATAAATGTAGACAGAATGAGTGTGTCTGCTTTGTCTTGAGACCTTTTTATCCATCGGATCATGCTGTGAACACCTTCCGAAATAAAGAAAAGGAAATTGAGCATTCCGATATAGATTGCAAACTCAAAATTGTTCAACGCAATTGTCTTAATCACTGTGAGAATGTCGCTGGCGAAATTTTTGTAGGTGCGATGATTTTGAAAAGCAATTTGGTAACGGATGATTGGGTTGTAGCCAAATAATATGATCATAAGGAAGAAGCTGCCCCAAAATCCCGCGGCAATGAAAATAATCTCATTGAGTATGGTTTGCTTGATCAGACTGGGTTCACGAATCATTTTTAGCAGGTACCAGATGCCAATGACACCCAGTATTGGTAGTAAAGAGAAGGAAACGAAGAGACCAAAATATAAAACGATGCCTGCCAATGTTGCCATAAGCCGATTAGGGGGCTCCAGCAGGAGCAAAAGGATACAGTTGAACAGTAGGGGAAACAAGAATTGATCTGCGGCAAAGGGGAAGAAAAGTACATTTGGTAAAACGATAAAGAGAATACCTGCTTTATACGAATTTTGAAATTCGAATTTATTGCCAATGACGGTTATAAGGAAGATATTCAATCCAGCCAACAGGGGGAAAAGGATAGAACCAAGCCATGAAACTGCTTGGTCGCAGCTCGCTGCGGACTTGAAAATTAACTCCCCTGCCGATTGCATGAGTGAATAGAATGCAAAATAGCCGGGAGGTTTGGTGCCCAGCCAGAAGTCTCCAATAAGCAATTCATCATAACGAACAATGGTCTCAACAATGCCATGATTTTCGTGGCAGACGGAATAGACAACATGATTCTGTGGTTCATTCAGATAGTTTGTTGAGCGGGAAGCAATGATATTTCCTTCAGAATAAGGCAGGATGAACATGCCGGCAATAAATAATACAAAGGGAAGTATTTTCATCCAAGGAGGGGGCAGCTTTTTTGTGGATAAAAAAATCAAAAACACAATCCATACAATAAACCAGAGGGAGAGCAACTCATAATTTTCCAAGGAGAGTTGCAGTTTTTGATATTCCCAGGCGATGTTTTGCATAAGGAATCGTTGGTTAATATGAAAAATGTAATATAGTAACTCGATAGTTGTGATTTAAGATACACAACATGAGAAAAATGCGGTAAATTAAGCATATGCAACTTCCAATCATACAACCCGCCCCCATTATTACGGAACACAGTTCCGCATTTCAGGGTTTGTTCA
>JAIOTF010000248.1 GCA_021107195.1 Anaerolineaceae bacterium
AGTAGCCACCTTGCCCTTTTGGGTCGTGTTTACCTAAAAGTATCATGAATGGGAAATGTGATTTGCGCAAGCGAATGCACGTCATATAAGTGCTTCTCGATATGCATACCGCTTAAACTTCAAACTCTCAGATTATTCATCTTGTGTTTCCATAGTTGTTTCATGAGGAGGAATTAATGAAACGCCATCAGCTTTATGTTTTGTGTGGATGTGTAGGTACTATTCTATTTATTAGCCTGGCGTGTAATCTTCCGACAACAATCTCAACAACTCCAACAATTCCAACGCCTTCAGATGAAGTTCTCGTTGTCACAGGTTCTGGCTCCATCATCGTTTCAAGCGGAGAAGCTGGTGTTTTAACCACAGACAGCGGCGCACAGCTTGAGATTCCCAACGGCGCGGTACCTCCCGCTGAGGATGGCAGTCCTGGCACAGCAGAATTCAGCATGGTGGAAGATTTCTCGATGACAATGGAACTGTCACCTGAATTCACCAAAATTGGTCCTGTCTATCGATTATTGCCTGAAGGGACTGCATTTGGTATGCCGGTTAAGCTCACCTTGCCCATACCCAGCGATGTAGATGCAGGCTATGTGATGGGAATCGCTACCTTCAATGAATTTTCGGGAACCTGGCAGCTCCTGCCTGCAGCGGTTGATGAGGCGGCGCGCACTGTGGTTGCCGAAGTTGGGCATTTCTCATATTATGGAGCATTTGGCCTTTCCGCCTACCTCGAAGCTGGGGAAAGTTGGGCGGAGAGCAATGGTGGTTGGTTCGACATCGTGAACACAGCCAGAGATGGGCTGACGACCGCTCCCTTTGGTAAGCCCTTACCAGCGAGCGTCTACTATGGCGTGTGTGTTCAAACCGTTACCTACGATGACCCGACTGCTGAGAGCTGGAATTGGCAGCGTCCGACGGATTGGATGATCGGGGCTACAGCTCAAAAGAACCAGGATTCGACCCGTGAGCAGTGGCTGCCGGCGGGCACGTACACCTTGATGGAGATGTATGGTATCGGGGAGACAAACAATTATGATATTTTTTACTATCCCGAACATAGATATTACGTCCGGCCTATGGGGCAGGTAGTTCTTGGGGATGGCGAACGGATCCAATTTTATAGTCCAATTGATATAAATTTTGGCGATCTGGAGAACCAGGGTTTCACCTGGAGTAAGCACCCTTGTTGGTTGAAGCCGATGGATACGCCGCCCGTCGAGCCGGGTGATAATTGGACCGAGCTCGAAGTGATAAACACACACAGACACATGACGACGAAGACACACTTTGGCAAGCGTTTGCCGGCTGGGGTCTACTATGGAGTGTGTTCACCAAACCGTGTTTACGATGATCCACAGGCCGAAACCTGGAATTGGCGCCCTCCACTGAACTGGATGATGGGTGTCTCCGCTCTAGAAGATAGAGACGCAAGCTACACCTATAAATTGCCCGCGGGTAACTATTCGTTGTTGGAGGTATATCATCTCGTAGAGCGGGGAAACACGGATTATGATTACGTGCCAGAAGGCAGGTACTACTACCGGCCCGTGGGATTAGTTCCTCTATTAGGTGGGCAGACGATCACCTATACATCTCCAGCAGTTGACCCAGGACCCGCCGGGGATTGGGGTCAGAGCTTGGTAGAAGCGGGTTTTTCTGAAGATTCAACGAACCCTTGTTATCAGGATGATTCGCCGATATCAGTGCCAATCTATGGAAATATAGAATTCCGTTTGGGACCCAAATCATTTGCTGATCAGGTAGTGGATTTTAATCCTGGAAGCGGTACTGGAGAAAGCGATGGATCCGCTGCTGTTGGTCCTCCCGATGGGGGGACGGGGGGTCCATCCATAATCGGCGACCCAGGGGATGTCACCTTGGGAAATGGTGGTAGTATCACCCTCAAATTTACAGACAACTATCTCATTGATGTAGAAGGCCTTGACCTGTATGTGTTTGAGTATGGAGATGCTGTTGAACCATTTAGAGTAGAAATCAGCAAGGACGGATTAGTTTGGATTGACTTGGGCACTGTTAGTGGGCAGCCTACAGGCCTGGATATTTATGATAAAGTGAATCCAATTGATAGGTTTAGTTATGTGAGGATAACCGATCCAAACCCCTACGCGCCTCAAGACCCCTCAGAAATTGGTACTGAAGGTTATTATGGACCCGATATAGATGCGGTGGGAGCCATTGGGGCTGTGGGAAGACCTGACTCGGATGTCGATGGCGTCCCCGATGATGAAGATATGTGCTCCGACACGCCTTTGGGAAGTGTGGTGGATGGATACGGATGTCCATAGGAATTGCCCTTCGAATACGATCGGCAGGTAGTCAAACCTGTGCTTGAAAAATCGAAGAATGCCAATTGGCGAACCCATGGGTCATGCAACCGGCTCATACCACCATCACTGTCCCTCAAAAACCAACGAGGAAGGCTTGGTGGGACGTGATTCTCATCAAACTAATCAGCGTTAAATAAAAGTCAATAGGGCTAAAGCCGTTAACCGCTAGGTTCGTGGTTCAAGTCCACGTCAAGGAGCCTGCTTATCAAAAGAACCTTTCATAGGAGGGTTCTTTTTTTGTCCATAAGTCGTCATAGCTTGGAAAGAGTAACTACTGAAGTGGTTACTACAAAAGAGAAATACTCATCCGCCCTGATTCAAATTCTTCAACTTTCGCAGCGTATCAATGCTGGCAAGCAGGAGCACCCGCGCGCCGGAGGGGAGAACCAGTTCGGGGGCAGGGTGGAGGTGTTCCTTTTCCTCGTCCTGCACATAGACTATTGAGATTTCATGCGCTTTCTCAAGCTGCTGAATGCTCTTACCAGCCAGACGGGAGCCGGGCTTAATTTCCAGTTCGCTGATGTTGAGCAGGGTGTCGCCGACGTAGAAAGAGTGTTTGACATTGATGCGCATCGCCTTTGCGGCGACCAGCGGTGCCGTCAGGGCGGATGTGCTGAAGGCAGTGTGGATGCCGAAGCCTTTCTCGATGCGGCGGGCAAGGTCGTCGTTGAACATGCGCATGACGACCTTGATGTCTGGATTCAGTTCGCGGGCATCCAGCGCGATGTCGAGGTTGGTGAGTTCGTTGGCGGTGCAGGGGATGATGGCATCGGCCTGGGCGACGTTGGCCTTGATGAGGTTGGTCGAGCGCAGGGCATTGGCGATGATGACGGGAACGCCCATTTCTTTGGCTTTTTCGACAAAGCGCCCCTGGGGGTTGTTTTCGATGGCGATCACTTCGCGGTCGAATTTGAGCAGTTCCTGGGTGACGCGATAGCCGACTTTGCCGAATCCGCAGACGATGATGTGATTTTTATACGTAGAAGCCATAGCTACCTGCCATTTCTCGCCGCGCGCCCGTTTATCAGTGAGCGCGATGCTGAAGCGTACTAACCCTTCTGCAAGGGTGGAGAGACCCAATATGGGGATCAGAAAGAATAGGAATTGCAGGCCAGGCTGTTCCGGGAAAGGGAGTTCGTTTGCAAAGAAGAGCATGGCGAATGCGCTGTACAGGGATTCGATGAAGCCGGGGTGGTTTTCCGTGCCGGGGAAGATGTACCACAGGTGCAGGATCAAACCGCCGCCGAGGAGGATGCTGAGGAAAAGGGCCAGCGTTTTCCAGAATTCGTTGAGCAGTACGCGCGCGTCATGCAGTTGGGCGCGCATTTGGTGCCGAAGGATATTTTTTCCTGACTGGTTGGACTGTATGCCTGTGGACATAGTGCGGGGATTCCCTGAATTGTGATGGGTCTTTGATTTATTCTATACCAGAATAGTTTAAATCACCCCCACCCAGCCTCCCCCAATTTGCAAACTGCCGCAAATTAAGGGAGGTGTTTGATGATTTTGTGAAACAGGGTTATTTTATAGCCGGGTGACTGAAAGTTGCTATTTCCGTAGTGGTTTAGTATGCTAAACCATTATGGAAAAAGAGGTGCATTATTAATCCACCGTCAATGTCTTACTGAGGTTGCGCGGAAAGTCGGGGTTGAACCCGCGCACCAGGCTGAGCCGGTAAGAGAGCAATTGCAGCGGCAGCACGGTCAGCAGGGAAACGATCTCCGGGGTGGTGTGAGGGACGGTGATCACGTCATGGGCGTTGGCATGCAAACGGGGATCATCTTCACCGATGGCGATTGCCCAGCCGCCGCGGCAGGATATTTCATTGATCCCGCTGAGGATCAAGGGGATATTTTCCGGGTTAACGGTAAAGATGACCGGGTAGCCATCGGTAACTGCTGCCAGCGGACCATGTTTGAATTCTGTGGAGAGCATTCCTTCACAATGCGCATAGGTGATTTCCTTGATTTTGAGTGCACCTTCCAGGGCTATTGGGTAGCTGAGGCCATACCCCAGGCAATACAGTGAATCCCAGGGCATCAATCTCTTTTCAATCGTTTCTACTTGTGGCAATGCCGTTTTCAGGGTCTCTTCCATCAGCTCGGGCAGTTCCTTCAGAATGGTTGTGTCGTGCCCGCCCATGCGCAGAGCAAGGTAGAGGAAAGTGATGACTTGATTGGTGAAGGTCTTGGTGGCGGGAACGCTGATCTCATAGCCGCAGCCCATTGGCAGGTGATATTCGCTGACTTTGGTCAGGGTGGAGCCAATCACGTTTACCAGGCTGAAGATTGCAGCACCTTTTTCTTTGGCGACAGCAACCGCGTTGAGCACATCTTTGGTTTCGCCGCTTTGGCTGACGAAGACGCCGACATCCTCAGGGCCAAGCGCCGGGGCGAACTGGGCGATGAACTGTGGGGCCAGCACTGGAATGGCGACGCGCCCGGCCAGGCGGCTGAGATAGACTGAACCCATCATGCAGGCATTGTAGCTGGTTCCGCAGCCGACGAAGTACAGGTTGCGGGCGCTGCGCATGCGTTCCAGCATCGGTTCGACATCCTCTGAATTTTCCAAAAGGTGGAGCAGTTCCTCGGCAACTTTTGGCTCTTCGTGGATCTCTTTTTCCATGAAATGTGCATAGCCGCCTTTTTGGGCGACTTCCATACTTTCCTGAATGATCTCAGGCTGGCGTTCGACCAGGCTGCCATCACTCACGCGGCGCAGCTCCAGCCCGTTGGCCCAAAAAACAACGATCTCGCCGTCTTCGATGCGTATGATCTTGCGGGTGAGGGGGAGTACGGAGGGCAAGTCAGATGAGATGATGGTGGCATCTTCGGCCAGACCAGCAACCAGCCCGGAGCCTTTCTTGAAGGCGTACAGCCGGTCTTCCCCTGCTTTGCCGATGACAAAGGCATAGTCACCCTGGAGATCGCCATCCGCATGGCGGATAGCGGTGACCATATCCATTCCTTGTTTGACATAGCGCTCGACAGCGTGAACGCAGCTTTCTCCATCATTGGTCGAGCGCACGGTCATTCCTTCGGCGATGAATTGCTGGCGCAGCTCGACATTATTAACCACGTTGCCGTTATGTGCTCCAACCATGCCGCCTTCTGAGTCCAGGTGCGGCTGCGAATTCACCTGGGATGGTTCACCAAAGGTGGCCCAACGTAATTGCAGCATACCGCGCTTCCCGGACATTTCCTGAAAAGATAAACGGTTGGCTACATCATCTATCTTGCCGACATCTTTGCGCAGGTCAATGATGCCTTGAGAGTCAATCGTGGCGCAGCCCACCGAATCATAGCCCCGGTAGGATAACCGGCGTCCCGCTTCGATCAGGGTTGGTCCCAGTTGACGAGTTTCTTTGGTGACAATGCCAAAAATACCACACATGTTTGGGTTTCTCCATAGGTCTAGATGGGTTATGTTAGTGCGTGCAGAGGGGATTATACCAAGCCTGGGGGAGTCTTGTGAAAAGAAAGGTGCCGAGTGTATTAAGGCAGGATTTCGATGGCGTCTACTTCGGCGGCGTCTCCGTCGCCAGAAATGGGAGAGATGATCTTCAAGCAGGGGTAGACAGCGGATAGACCAAGCGCGTCTGCGTCAATCGCGATGCCGGTGTTGTTGTACAGATCGGATGTAAAAATTGCCTGGTTGTCGAGTTCAACCCCGCCAAACATATTGCCGATATGACCATTGTTGGCTGGATCGCTGTCTCCCCAATAGAGTACAGTGTACCAAGCGCTGCTGCCGCAGGATCCGCTGGGGCCAGTGCCAACCTGGAGAATGACATGGTCAAAAGCGATCTGGCTGCCAAAATTGATGCGTTCGTAAAAGACCAGGTCGTAATTGCCGTCGGGACTGGAGGTGTCGAGCGGGCTGCCGGTTTCCGCTTCAAGATCGATGATGATCTCACTGCCATTGGGGATTGAGGAATATGAGGAGTCTGGCGGGCCGAGATTCAAACCCGGTGAGGTTGGCGTTTTGGTGGGGGTTGATGTGCTTGTGGATGTAGCTGTGCTGGTTGCTGTGGCTGTGGCCGTGGCTGAGGCCGTGGCAGTAGGCGTGTTGGGTGGGGGAGGCGGATCGGTAGACGTGGCGGGAATAAAAATGACAAGCGGGCGAGTGGCACTGGGTGTTATTGCCATCGTTGCCGAGGGTTGAGAAATCGGGGTCGCCGGGAGAGTGGGAGTGTTCTGCTCTGTTGGCATTGGGGTATTGGGGTTGCTTGTGCTCAAGGCTTGCTGGGTTGGCCAGACCTCTCCGGGCAAGAGCACCATTGATGGTGGTGCACCGTATGGGTAGCGGGAACGGTCTTTCTGGATTTCAGCGAAAATGGCTGACTGCACAGGTTGAAATTCAATGAAATCCCAAAGGTGATAATTGGCCTGCATTTTGGTCAGGGGGCCCTGGACAGCAGGTGATGTTGCGGAAACCAAAGCAAGCTGCCCACAGGCAAAGAGAACCAGTAAAACGATCGGCACCAGAACAATCCATCTCGACAGGTTCTTAAGATGGGTCGGAAGCTGGTAATTGTCAGGTGGTTGGTTCATTTACAGTTTTGCCTCAACGCTGATCTGGCTCAGTCTTTTGCTCTTACCCGTCTTTCGTGACGGGCAGACAGATGGAAATCGTGTTGCCGGCGTTGGGAGCACCCCGTACCCAGACTTGACCACCCATGTGATCCAGAATGGTTTTTACTTTGGCCATTTCCAGACCTGTTGCAGCAGGGCTCAATCCATTTTGTCCAAATGATTTCTCAAAGATATAGGGGAGATCGGTTTTTTCGACGGGTGCTCCATCATCACTGATGTCGATCCACACCTGGCCTTGACGCAAACAGGTGTTGATGCATACTTCTCCGTGCGGATCGCTGCGTGATACAGCGCGGTTAACCAGACCCTTCAGCAATTGTATCAGTAAAGCTGGGTCGGCATATACGTTTGGCAAGTCTTCTTCCATTTGCATTGTCATTTTACAGCCCCATTTTTTGACAAGCAGCTCGGTTGGTTTGAGACGACTGGGGCTCAGGATAGTATGCAGGTCAACCAATTCCAGATGCTGCTGCGGAGCATCGCCGATGGCGACTACGTCGGAGAGGTCATTGCCCCATTTGTGAATGTGCCCCCAGATTTGAGTCAGCCGGGAGATGATCTCTCCAATCTCTTCATCATGGGCGGTAAGCAGGTTCAGTTTAACCAGGTGGTTCATGGCTTCCGCCAGAGGTGTGCGTACCTGCCTCGCGACACTGGCAAGCATCTTGGTGCGCATCTCCTCCAGTTTCTTGAGATGGGTCACGTCCCGCAGGATCATGATCCAACCCTGGTTATTGCCGTTTTCGGCAGTGATGCTGTTCAGTTGCACCATTTGCACAGAATTGTCGATCCAGTTGATTTCGATCATGGCTGGTTGACTGTCACCGGCAGAGCGCCAATTATGGACCAATTTGCTGAGCGTTTTCGGTAGATGGGTAAGTGCGTTCTTGCCTTGCAGTTCGTTTTGCCGGCATAATTGAAGGGCCGCCTCGTTGATGAATTCAATCACGTCATTTTCATCAGCGGAGATGATGGCGTCGCCGGTGTTGGAGAGCATTAACTGCATGCGTTCTTTCAGTCCTTGACGATCTATAAGCAATTGGCGATGAGTAGCGGCGCGATCCACAGCCATATTCAGTTGCTTCATAGATTCGAGGGGTTTCAGAAGATAGTCATAGGCGCCGTCTTCACGCATGGCAGAGATAGCCGATTTGAGGGATCCGGCAGCGGTAATCATGATCGCTTCCAGAGAAGGGTCGAGCTCAAGGGCTTTTCGCAGCAGCTCCTGGCCGTTCATGCCTGGCATCATTTGGTCTGTAACAAGCACGGCAAAAGGATTTTTTTCGGCGATCCCGTTCTTGATCTTCTCGAGCGCTTCAAAGCCTTCCAGGGCAGTTTCTACCTGAAAGCCCCCCTTGCGGAGGGAGAGACTCATCAAAACGGTTAATTCCTCTTCATCATCTGTAACTAAAACGCGAATTTTTTCTGGATTCATTTTTCCGCTCTTTCTTCAGCGTGCGCAATGGGAAGCGTGATAATAAATGTTGTGCCAACTCCCAGTGTGCTTTCCACCTGGATATCCCCATGATGACAGGCAATGATCCCGTGACTGACCGATAAGCCCAAACCTGTTCCTTCTCCTTCTGGTTTGGTGGTAAAGAATGGGTCAAAAATACGACTGATGTGTTCCGGGGCGATGCCGGTTCCTGTATCACCAATGCGCAGGACGGCATTTCCGTTTTGCTGTTCAAGCCCAACCCGCAGTTCGCCGCCATCCGGCATGGCATGGATGGCATTGGCGATCAGGTTGATCAGGACTTGTTCGATTTGCTGAGCATCGTAGGCCATAGATACTGGATCAACCGGTATCTGGCGGACAATCTGCACCCGGCCTTTTTTGATCAGATAGCCGGTCAGGCGCAGGGCAGCTTCCAGGGTGTCCCGCATGTCTCTTTCGATCAGGTCGGGGGTCGATTGGCGGGCGAAGGTCAGCAGATCGGAGACGATCTGGTTGCCTTTGACAGCGCTTTTGTGCATGGTTTGAATTTCATGCTGCATGTCAGGCGACAATTCCTCTTCGCTCAACATGAACTCTGTCATCCCCATGATGACGGCCAGCGGGTTTTTTACATCGTGTACAATGCCTGCCGTGAGTTGGCCTACAGATGCTAATTTTTCAGATTGCACTAACTGCATACGGGTTGATTCCAGCTTTTCATTGATCTCCGCCAGTTCCTTGTTGCGATGCAAAGCTTCGGTGTACAGGCGTTCGGCTTCCTCCGTGCGTTCTTTCAAGTGCAGGGTCATGGTATCAAATGCCTGGGCCAGGTCACCGATTTCATCTGTTCGTTTGAAACTGGCTTGCTGCTCGAAGTTACCAGAGGCTACTGATTGAGAAAGCACCCGCAGGCGGAGGATGGGCTTGGCGATATTTTGCGAGACGAAATAACCGACGATGATCACTGCCAACGTGCCGAGGGTGAAGAGCAATGCCAATGTGTTGCGGCTGGTGGCTTCGGTAGAGACGACATAACTGCTGGGGAGAACGACACCCAGTAAACCGGTCATTTGATCACGGATCGTGAGTGGACTGAAAACGATCTCGAATTCGCGCTCATACAACAGGATGTCATACGTCTGGCCGAGATCGGCTATCGAGAGGTCGCTTGCCAGAGATTCAATTTGGGTGAAGCCCTCCTGTGGTCGCACCAGTGTTGTGGAAATCACCCCTTCTTCAGGTCCCAGAAGGATAATATCAGCCAGGGCCTGATTACGGATGTCCTTGAGCATGGTATCCATCGGGGTGCCAACCAGCAGCACGCCTGCAATTTGACCGCTTTCATCCTTGATGGGCGCACTGGTGAACAGGGCTGGCCCGTTGTTGCCGGGCAGCACGTCAATGAACTTATCACCAAAGGTATCGGTTTGGCCTTGCAGGGTTTTGGTTACGATCTCAATAGAATTCAGGTCGGTTCTGGTGGATTGCTGGTATTCGTCGTTTGGTAATTGTTCCAGCGAAAGAAGTTCGATGCCATCTGCATTTACGATGGTCAGGATCTGGATATTGTTATTGAGGATAATGGGAGTCAATAGTTCTTGCAGACGGGCAGTGTCCTCTTGTTCCACAGCCTCCCAGACGCCAGTGGTGTAAGCCATCAGCCGCAGGTTTTCAAGGTGTAGTTTTTCCTGGCGGACGATGCCTTCTGCTGCAACGCGGCTGGCTTCGAAAAGCTGATTCACAAAGCGTTCCCGAATGGAAGAAGTGACCAGGCGAGTAACGATAAATACGCCGCCCATCGCTAACATGATGGTCAGCAGCATGTAGGGTATGATCAGCTTTCCCTGCAAACTTGTCAGGAGCGGGAAGCGGTTCTTAGTATTGGATCCGTTCGTGCGTTCTTTACGTTGTGTTAAATACCTCAATGCCTTTAGACCCCATAACCGGCGCATGATTAAGGATAAAAACTTTTTCAGATAATATTAAGTATACATTAGAATGGTTAGAAATGATAAACTAAAATGGTATTTTATACTAACCTTACGGAATTGTTAATTCCTGATGAGAATCAACTATTTTGGCACAATTCTGCGATAAATCCCCATTCCGCCGCCGATGACCATGCCCAAAGCGAGCGGGAGCAGGATCAGCGATATGTTCAGGATTTGACCGCCCTCTGCCAGAAATCCTACTGAGTGGATGATGTGATTGGTTTGAAAGCCGGCAAAGATGCTTTGCAGACTGATGAAAACACCTGTCATGGAAGCGGCTAAAAGCACCAACCCGGCCAATGCAATCAGTCCGCCCAGCGCAGTCAGGATCGGTGTAGCACGCGTTTCAATTTCGGCACCATGCTCGGCTTCAATATCATCAACGAAGGTTTCCGCCGCGGGCCAATCCAGCCGGGTGCGTTCGCAGATGGAGAGGATCAAATCTTCCCGTGAGCGCCCGCGGCTGAGGCCGCGAATGACTTCATTCTGAATCTCTGGCGGAACGCGTGGATTGATCATAGTCGCTTTTCTAAAAGCAAGGGTTTCTTTCGTTAAATGATGCGTTGAGTTTCGTTGAAAGAATTTTACACGATTTCCATGCGGGGGCGGTATTGCAAAGCCTCTGCCAGGTGATTGGGAGCGATCTCATCGCTGCCTGCCAGGTCGGCAATGGTGCGGGAGAGCTTCAAAACGCGGTGATAGGAGCGAGCCGAAAGTTGAAGCTGACTCATCGCAGAGCGCATCAGATTTTCTCCGGCGGTATCCAGCTTACAAAAGATTCGGATTTCGGCGGGGTGCATGTCTGCATTGCAGTGGATCATATCGGCAAAGGGCAGGCCATCCCCAATGAAACGGCGACGCTGGCTTTCGCGGGCGTTTTCAACGCGGGCCTGTACCACACTGGAAGATTCGCCGAGGTGGTCGCTGCTGAGTTTTTGGTAATCCACGCGCGGTACCTGAATGTGAATATCAATCCGGTCGAGGAGGGGACCAGAGATGCGTTTTTGGTAGGTGGTAACCTGGGAAAGAGAGCAGGTGCAGGCTTTGAGTGGGTCGCCATAATAGCCACATGGGCAGGGGTTCATGGCTGCCACAAGCATAAAATTGGCAGGGAAGGTAAGTGAGCCTTGCGCACGGCTGATGGTTACCACTTTATCTTCAATCGGTTGGCGCAACACTTCAAGCACACGGTGTCCAAATTCGGGTAATTCATCAAGGAAGAGTACGCCGCGATGGGCCAGCGAGATTTCACCAGGACGGGGCCAGTTGCCGCCGCCTACCAAACCAGCTTGCGAGATGGTGTGATGGGGCGCACGGAATGGACGGGTGCGGATAAGGGGTATATCGGCGGGGAGCTGGTCGGCAATGGAATAGATGCGGGTAACGTCCAGGGCTTCGTCGATGCTCATGTGGGGCATGATAGCTGGCAGGGCGCGAGCCAAAAGGGTTTTCCCGGCTCCGGGCGGGCCGATCATGAGCACGTTATGCCCGCCCGCTGCGGCCACTTCCAGAGCACGCTTGACATGTTCCTGACCTTTGATCTCTTTGAAGTCGGTTTGTACTATTGGGGTCAGGTCTTCAATTTTGATCGAATCCTGCGGTTGAAGAGGGACACCGCCGGTGGCATGAGCGTAGAGGGCGTCCAGTGAAGGCACAGGCACGACCTCCAGGCCGGGAATCAGGGCGGCTTCCCGGGCGTCTTCCTGCGGGACAATCACCCGCTTGTAGCCTTCCTGACGGGCGAGGGCTGCCATTGGCAGGATGCCGCTAACGTGACGAACGGAGCCATCCAGTGAAAGCTCGCCAATGATCAGGCTGTCGTTAAATTCGTCCTGGGAAATTTGTTCAGTGGCAATCAGGACGCCCAGCGCAATGGGCAGATCGTACGAAGGGCCTTCCTTGCGCACGGCAGCCGGGGCCAGGTTGACTGTGACCTTTTTGCGAGGATAGACCAAGCCGGAATTCCTGATGGCTGATTGCACGCGCTCACGGCTTTCCTGCACAGCAACATCTGGTAATCCGACGATCACCATTTTAGGCAGGCCATTGGCGGTGTCGACTTCAACCTCCACAATGACCCCCTCGAGACCAACCAAAGCACAGGCAAATACGCGGGCAAGCATGGGATTAGTGTAGACCTTGAGTGGAGAAAAGTCAAATCAAATCAGGGGGCATAATCATTGCGCACCCCGTCAACGGATTCGGCAGCTACTTGATCACGATCCCTGAGAGGTCTTCCTTGTTTTTGGGATATTTCATTTTCAAGTTTTTTAGGGTGTCGATCATAATGCAGGCAATGGTCAGGTTGCGATACCATTTGCGGTTTGCGGGGATCACATACCAGGGAGCCCATTTGGTGCTGGTTCTGTTGAGCACATCCTGATAGGCTTTCTGGTATTTGCCCCACAGGGCGCGGTCTTTCAGGTCGCCAGTATTGAACTTCCAATGTTTACTGGGGTCATCCAACCGGGCCTGAAAACGCTCTTTTTGTTCTTCGGGGCTGATGTGGAGGAAGAATTTGAGGATGGTTGTGCCTTCTTCTGTCAACAGGCGTTCAAAGGCATTGATCTGAGCATAACGTTTCTTCCACACTTCCGGGGGGACGAGGTTCTTGACGCGCACGACCAAAACATCTTCATAGTGGCTGCGATTGAAGATCATGATCTGCCCCCGACGGGGAGTTGCTTTGTGGATGCGCCACAGATAATCGTGGGCCAGTTCTTCATCGGTGGGTACTTTGAAGCCGGTCACTGAAACGCCCTGCGGATTGACGCCTTCAAAGACGTGGCGGATCGTGCCATCCTTTCCGGCGGCATCCATGCCCTGCAGGACAACCAGCAGTTTATGTTTGCCTTCGGCGTAGAGCAGTTCCTGTAATGTTTCGAGTTCTTCGTTCAGCTCCAGCAGTTTGATTTTGGCTTCTTCTTTGGTGCTATCAAAACCGCTTTTGTCATCCGGAGAGATATCTTCCATTTTGAACTTTTTGTCAGGTTGTACGCGGTATCGTTCCATGATTTACTGCCTCCCGTATGAATGCGAACTTGCGCCTTAATTATAGTCAATAATCTGCGAAGAAATGAGAAATTAAACGTATGAACGGGAACTTGTCAGGTTCCCGTTCTTTGTGTCTGGGATCTCCTCCGGGGTTTTAACCAGTGCCGAAGGCTTGTTCGTAGTCCAGTATGGATGCGTTAACGACCTTATGGGCATGTTTCTCACCATACACCTTTTCGATCGATGTTTGTATGGGCGCGCTGGGCAGGTTTTTATAGGTGCTGAAGTAATGCTGCATGCGATCCACCATATTAGAGGGCAGGTCATTAATAGAAGTGATATTTCCCCAGAAATTATCATTAACTAATACAGCAATGATCTTGTCATCCACTTCTCCGCGATCTAACATTTGGAGACCGCCAATCACGCGGGAAGTGAGGATCACTTCGGAACGATTGATGGGGCGCTCACTGATAACGCAGATATCGAGTGGGTCACCGTCACTTTTGTCACCGGTTTTGGAGAGTTTGGAAACGTTATCCCCACAGTACGTGCGTGGGATAAATCCATACAGGGTTGGTGGTTGAGAAGACGTGCGCTGGGGCCTGTCAACCCGCAGGTAGCCTGTCTCTTTATCAACCTCGTATTTGACCAGATCAAAGGGGGTGAGTTCGATATATGCCTGCACAATTTTGGGCGGGTTGGGTCCAACGGAAAGGCCATGCCAGGGATGGGGTCGCCAGCGGTAAAACGACGGAGGAAAGGACATTTAGTACTCCTGAATTTCTTTGGGGAAATGCACCTGTAAGAGGCATCTTCTTTTGGGCAGCATTTCCAACTGTTTTTCACACCATGCAGAAGGGAGGGGAATCTGCCAAGAAAGTATACAGCATTCAACGGTTTGTGGCAACCGTCTTTTCTTGCACACGTCTTTTCTTGCACATTTGCCAAAAACAGAAAGAGAGATTCAGCCAAGCGCAGAAAGAGAACTGGTTTCCTGAACATCAACAGGGACCCCGTCAATTTCAGAGGGGATACGCTGGTCTGCGGTCAGGGATTCCAGCGGGAGTTTTTGTTTGACCATCACGATCAACGCTACAGTATCGGTCCATTCTCCGTTCTTTTGGCGCAGGCCAACCCCCAGGCCAACGACATTGGGCAGGGCGAGAAGCTGGTCGCGGTGGTCTTGCATGATCGTTCTGACCTGGCCCATTGTATCTGATTGGTCTTTTGGAGACGGGCGTATTTCTGTCATAGATCCACTTTCAGATTATCCAGTACCAGTTGGATGGGGTTGTGGGTGGTTGCCCGCGCAGAGCCAGCGAACAACAAGCCCACTGCCAGGGGGGTATTGCCATCCACCAGCAGTGCTCCCGAATCGCCGCCTTGCGACATGGGTGTAGTAATGATCTGTTTTTCAAAACGGGCCTTGCAGCCATTGAAATAATTGATCGTGATGGTGGCATCCAGAACGGTGATAGTGCCTGTAGTGAGGCCGGTTGTACGACCATACTTGCGCACGGGCATGCCCAAACGGGCAGGGACGGTTGTAGTTATTTTGCCAATCTCCTGGATCTCATCCAGAATCGCATCGTCATCAGCCGGCCGTGCTAGGGCAGCGTCAATATAATTGACAGCTTCCGGTATTTTCCTGGAAGCCGAGAAATTGATTTTGCTGCCAAAAAGGCGTGAAAGGAAATTGCCCAGGCCGATAAAGCCTTTGGCGGCTGTGCTTACATTTTTCTCACTATTGGCAAACAGGATAGGATGGATCCGTACCAGGTAGGCGAGGATATCCTGTGCATTTTGCCCGCCATCTGTGGGACTGGGCTGGAGGATGGGGTCGCCGAGGTTGGCTTCATTGTTGTTGGCGAGTACATGATTATTGGAGAGGATGAGCCGCGTACCGTACTGGCGATCTCGTACGACACAGCCGAAAGTGCCGGCTGAGCTTTTGTAATGCGAGATGCTGACTCCGGCAGGGGCGGGGCGCCAGCGGTTGCGTGGCGTCTGGAATGCCCAAAGGTCGCCGACTTCAATGATGTCGGTGCGTACGCCGTCAATTTCCGGGGGGACCAGCGCTTCGGCGGATAATCCCGACTTGGGCACTTTTTGCCGAACCATGGTCACAATACATAGCTCATCGGTGCGCTCTCCCCGGCTGACCTTGTAGCCCGTGCCTACGCCGACGACGCGCTCTTTTTGCAGCAACTCTTCTTTATACAGTTCTTTTGCTTTTTTGACTTCTTTAGGCTCGGCCATTTGCTTCTCCAGCTTTTATCAAGGGAATCATTTGAAGGTTCTTCATTTTTGATTGTACGTGAAATACGGATAAATGTGCAAATAATGGGAAAGAAAAGCGCGAATGAGCAGGGTTTTCAGGGCGATTGCCATGTCAGGAAGGCATCAAGAATGTCCAGGCTGATTTGCCAATCGATCGTGTCATGGGTACTCAGTTCAATATCCAGGGCGGCGATGCCCTGTCTGGCAGCCCAGTCGATCAACTGTCCGGTGTAGGTACAGCCGGTGTCCAGCGGCGGGTAGGGATAATTGCTGACTTTGGCGACCTGCCCGGCCAGGTGCAGGGCTGCTGGATCAACGGGCTTTCCTCCAGGGAAAATACCCAGTGCGGCACTGTGATATGAGATGAGGGCATCCAATTCGTGTGATTGGATGAAAGCCATCAATGCCTGGGTTTCCGGCTCGGATCCGGGGTAATTGCCGGCGGTGACGGGGGATAATTGCCAACAGCCATCCAGCGGCCAATCTGCCTGCCAATCGGCATCCCAATTGCGGTTGAGGTCCACACCATTGGCGTTTGCCCGGCCGTCAGCGTCTTTGGAGAAGGTCAGGCCATCCGGATTGAGTACTGGCAGTATGTAAAGTGTAACTTCGCCGGGGATGAGTTCGGGGTACTGGCTGAGGTGTTTGATCAAAGCCCAGGCAAGCTGTGTGGTGTTGGCTTCGTAGCCGCCGTGGATACCGGCAACGATCAGGCGTTGGGTGGGGCCGCTGCCGAATTGGTAGATTTCCAGCGGGTATCCCAGTACTGATCTACCAATCACGGAGGGTTCAGGCAGGATTGGTTCAGTGGTGGCGGTTGTCATGCTCGTTGCGCTTGCCGTTGGGGTGGGCGTGCGGGTGGATATGCGTGTAGCCACTACGGTAACAGTGCTCGTTGGGAGAGGGGTGCCGCTGGGTTGGGGAGATGGTGTGACTGAGTTTGCCAGACGCGTAATCCCGGGGGGCGCGGTTTCGATATGTGAGAGGTTTGCAGGAACGGCGGTAGTTGGCGGGTCTGTTGCCAGGGTTGGAATGGCGGTGAACAGGATGAGCAGGGTGATGACAGCCAGCAGCAACAAATTAAAACCCAGCAATCCGGCCACAGCGCCATTGATTCCGGATTGTACAGAATCGGTTGGCGGAAGGGGTTGATCTGATTGTTTGAGAGACTTGTCCGGCAAGATTTGGCTCCTGAAAGGAAGAATGTTTGGCGGTGCTGGTGCTGCTGGTAGAATACGCTGTACCTTGTACTCTGTACCTTGTATCCTGGATATGCAATATTGATGCTTTTCACCGGAACAGGGTGAAAAAGACGGAAAACAGATAAGTTTCTGGCTGTGTCTGCCTGACAGGAAGAGCGGAGTTATCCCCCTTTAAATCCCAGAAGGTAGGCGAAAAGTTTCAGGTATTCCTGGAAAGTTGCTTTGCGTCCCTGGCCGGTTAACCACCAGGAGCGGGATTGATACCAATGCCCCTGTACGGGGTGAATGGCAACGCTCAGTCCGCTGTCTTTGAAAACTTCCCGGAAGATGAGACGGGTGCGGTAGGTGTGGAACGGGTCGGTGACCACGATGCAGGATTGCATATTGCGGCTTGTCATCAAATCCCGCACATGCCGCGCTTCATCCAGTGTGCTGGTGGCTGCTCCTTCGGTCAAGACAATGGCACCAGATGGAATGCCCAGGCGCACGGCTTCGGCGATCAACAGGGTGCTGTAATTGACATTCCACTCTGGAAGGAATTCGCCGGTTTCGGTCAGAATGACAACCCGTCCGTATTTTTCTTCGTAAAGACGGGCTGCTTCGTTGATGCGGTCTTCACCGCCGCTCAAGGCAACAATTGCATCTGATGGTTCCAGAGGGTCAGCCACGATCAGCAGGCCGCCCATTGCCCAGAATACAGTTTCCATTGCCAGGGCGAGGATGATCAACCCCAAACCAATAGCCAGACTCTTGCCGATGAAATTGATCAGCGAGTCGAGACAGCCTTGTGGTTCCGGGGTTTGTTGGTTATCCATTCCAATATCCTTATTAATAGGAAAGCATTCAATGCTTAAGGAGGGCCTGACGCATGCGCTTCAAACTTTCCTTCAGCAGGCTTTGTGGGCAGCCAAAGTTAAGGCGCACGAATCTTTCGCCGCCCGGGCCAAAGGTTTCGCCGTCATTCAGACCCACACGCGCTTCCTCCAGGAAGAATTTTTGTGGATTGCCGCTGACTTGCATTTCATGGCAATCCAACCAGGCAAGATAGGTGCCTTCAGGTTTCATCATGTGGACACCGGGGAGTTGGGTGTTGACAAATTCTGTCAAATAATCCCGGTTGGTTTCCATATACTCGAGGGCTGCTTGCAGCCAGGGTGTGCCATGCTGGTAGGCGGCGTGTGCGGCGGTCATTGCAAGCACGTTGGACCAACCGGCTGTGCCGCGACGGGCCTGTTCGAAAGCCTGGCGCAAATGGGGATTGGGAATCACGGCAAAGGAAAATCCTAACCCGGCAATATTAAAGGTTTTGCTGGGGGCCAATAAGGTGATGGAGTTTTGGGCAATTTCCGGATCAAGAGATGCGATGGGGATATGCTGCTGGCCCGAAAAGATAAGATCGCTGTGAATTTCGTCTGAGCAGATGATGACCTTGTGTCGCAGACAGATCTCTGCCATGTGTTCCAGCTCGCTGCGGTTGTACACCCGGCCGACAGGGTTGTGCGGATTGCATAAGAGGAACATGCCTGTGTTATCGGCGGCTGCGGCTTCAAAGGCATTGAAGTCAATTTCATAGCGGCCGTCGGGCTGGCGGCTAAGCTCCATACTGTTCATCTGCATCCCGGCATTGGCCGGAACTTCCAGGAAAGGCATGTAGACAGGGGTTTGGATGAGCAGTCCGCCGGCGGGTTGTGTCAGAGACTGGGCGGCCATGTTGAAGCCGGGTACGACCCCGGGGACATACACCAGATATTCAGGCTGTACCTGCCAATTATAATGTTCGCTGAGCCAGTTCAGGATCATGTCCTTGAGGCCGGGTACATCGTGCGCATAGCCAAATACGCCGTGATCCACCCGCTGCTGGAGGGCATCGATCACCGGTTGAGGGGAGCGAAAGTCCATATCGGCGACCCACATAGGCAGCACATTTTCATCATAATAATGCCATTTGATACTTTCTGAGCTGAGCCGGTCAATGGGGCTGTCGAAGTTATATTGCATATTGTTATTATCCTTTTGACAAATTCTTATTAATGAAATTATAAAGGATGTTTCGGGTTTTGCTGTGCTGCATCCCGGATTATACTTAATGGGTATATTTCATGCGCAAGTATGGTTTTCTGGCAGCGGTTGGCGTTCATTTTTGGGCGGATGTGGTTTGGCACATCCTCTAAGGTTTGTTTCAGGAGTGTATTTCATTCGACTGCCAGTGTTATACTTGGGCAAGTTTATAATGTTTATTGGAATGGATGGCAGATGATGGCAAAAAGGATTACCAGGAATATTCCTCAAATGACTTTGTTGGCTTCTCCCTGGGAAGAGTATGAACTGCTGGACAGCGGTAATGGTTTGAAACTGGAACGGTTCGGACGATATCGTTTGATCCGACCGGAGGCAGAGGCGATCTGGAGTCCGGCCTGGTCTGAATCGAAATGGAAGACGGCGAATGCGCGTTTTGTTACCAGTGATGAATTGCACGGCGGGCATTGGGAGATCATGGATGAATTACCAAAACGCTGGCTGGTTTCCTACAAGGGATTGAAGGTGTGGATGCAGACCGGCGGTTCGCGACAGATTGGTGTTTTCCCGGAGCAGAGCGACCATTGGGATTGGATCGAGGAGCAGATTGATCGGGCAAAGCGCCCGAACAAGGTGCTGAATTTGTTTGGCTACACGGGACTGGCCTCGCTGGCTGCGGCCTCTGCCGGGGCGCACGTTACCCATGTGGATGCTTCCCGGAAGGTGGTCGAGTGGGCCAAAGAAAATCAGATGGCGTCTGGTTTGGCCGAGAAACCTATCCGCTGGCTGGTGGATGATGCCCTGAAATTCGTGCATCGTGAGGCCCGGCGCAAGTCCTTTTATGATGGGATCATACTCGACCCGCCTAAATTCGGACGCGGCCCCAAAGGTGAGGTGTGGGAGTTTTACAAACTGATCCCTGAACTGCTGGATGCGTGCAAGAGCATTTTGACCCCGCAACCGCTGTTTGTGGTGATGACTGCATATGCGGTCAAGGCTTCATCGGTAACGCTGCATCAGGCCGTGGCAGAAATGATGTTTGCGCATCGGGGGCGGGTCACGTCAGGTGAGCTGGTATTGCGAGAAAAAAGCGCGGGGCGATTTTTATCAACCGCTATCTATGCGCGCTGGAGTGCTAAATTCAAGTCTTAATTCTTTCAGGAGTAGAAGATGAATGAAAAACCTGTGATTGTTGTGGTAGGCCCCGGGGCAATGGGGGAAGCGATCATTGCTGGATTGCTGCGCGAAAAACTGACCGATGCAGATAAACTGCTGGCGGCCGGACCGATTGTGGAGCGGGGCGAAGAGCTGCAGAAACGCTATGGGATCCAGCCTTATTACGACAATGTGTCTGCCGTGAAGCAGGCCGATGTGGTCATCCTTTCGATCAAACCGCAAAATCTGGACAGTGTGATGACCGAAATCGGCAGCCATGTGCCGGCGCATGCCCTGGTACTGTCAATTGTCGCTGGGGCAACGATTGAGATGATTACCCAGGGACTGGAACACGAGTGTGTGGTACGGGCGATGCCCAATACCCCCGCACAAATTGGTCAGGGAATCGCTGCCTGGACAGCATCCCCACAGGTGTCGAAGGCTCAACGGGAACAGGCGCGCAGTATTTTGCAGGCGCTGGGCGAAGAGCTCTACATGAAAGAAGAACGCTATTTGGATATGGCCACAGCACTATCCGGTTCAGGGCCGGCGTATGCTTTCCTGTTCATGGAGTCGATGATCGATGCGGGTGTGCACATGGGATTCCAGCGGCGGGATGCAGAGAAACTGGTCATCCAGACCCTGCGCGGTTCAGTGGAATACTACGCCAGCAAGAACGCACATCCGGCCACGCTGCGAAATGAAGTGACTTCTCCGGCCGGGACTTCGGCGGAAGCTATTTACTATCTGGAGAAGGCTGGATTTCGCACCGCTATATCGCGGGCGATCTGGGCGGCTTTTAAACGCTCAAGGTCGCTGGGTGCCGGGAAAAAGAGTCAACCGCCGGCAGACAAAGACTAGTATTGCAGTTGCCAGGCATCAAGTGACAGCAAGTTGTGGTTTGCGTGAGATTGAATAGGTGATGGAAAAGCCCGATGGGCAGGGTCAGCAGGTCTGGTTCTGCAATCGGGCTTTTTGATGGAGAATGGAGATGGAGCAGGAGACTTTCAAACGGGTGGTGGTGATCGGCAGGCCGGTGCGGGGAAGAGTCACATGGCGGAGTGTCTGGCGGGGATTTTGGGGTATGCCCATATCGAGCTGGATGCGCTCCACTGGCTGCCGGATTGGGAGATGCGACCGCTGGATTCTTTTCGCGGGATGGTGACGACTGCCACGGCAGCGGAAACCTGGGTGGCGGACGGTAACTACAGCAAAGTGCGCGACATCGCCTGGGCACGCGCTACAACGGTTGTGTGGTTGAATTGGGATACCCGGCATCGCCGGAATTGTTTGAAGGCGTTGATTTACGCAACGACACGCGCATTTTGGATGCGTTTTCTGCGGCCGGAAAATTGATTGAAGGGCATTAAACAGTATTGTTGACCTTCACATGAATTGGTTAATTTCCAATACTGGACATGGGTACTCCCGTAGCTGGCGCAGCATGCTGCGCCGCTACGATGTTTGTTAACTGATTTATGTGACCTCAATAATTGCCCTTGTCATGTAATGAAGAAAGAGAGAAAGTACACATGCACACCTGGAAAACATTGTCCAAAGAAACGATCCTTGACTTCAGCAAGTTCTTGCGGGTGGAGCTGCACGCCGTGGAACTGCACGACGGGCAGGTGATCCCCGATTGGCCGTGGCTGGTGACGCCAGATTTTATCAATGTGGTGGCGGTGACGGATGCAGGGCAATTTCTGTGCTTCCGGCAGACGAAATATGCCGTGGCCGGGATCACGATGGCGCCGGTGGGGGGCTATCTGGAAGCGGGCGAAGCTCCGTTAGCGGCGGCCAAGCGTGAACTGTTGGAAGAGACCGGCTATATCGCCGAAAGTTGGCAGGCGCTGGGCAGCTATTGGGTGGACGCCAACCGCGGGGCAGGCCAGGCCTATCTGTATCTGGCACAGGACGCCCACCAGGTGGCCGAACCGCAGGCAGATGATCTGGAGGAGCAAGAATTGATCCTGCTGGACAAAGCGGCGGTGGCAGAGGCGCTGGATGAAGGTGTGTTCAAAGTGGTTCCCTGGGTGGCGGCCGTGGCCCTGGCACTGCGCAAAATGGGAGAATAAGAGGGGACGGCGTTGGCAGGGGTGAAGCACATTGTACGGCGCAAGTCTCGCCCCAACCAGTTGTAACGAACCATCGTGCCTGAAGGGTAACACCTGCGGGAGGTTGGTTGAAAATGCTGCCATCCCCCATAGAATTTTTATGATATTTATCTCTAAAATCGACTTCTGTGGTAAACTTTATGTGAAATAGGAAAATGTTAAAGAATTCGTATTAAAGTGAAGGAAACGGCACATCGTTATGCAGGTGATTTATCCTTTTACGGCTATCGTAGGCCAGGAGCGCATGAAGCGCGCTTTGATCCTCAATGCTGTTGATACACGTATTGGCGGGGTGTTGATCCGCGGTGAGCGCGGCACAGCCAAATCCACCGCGGCGCGCGCCCTGGCAGAGTTGTTGCCGCAGGTTAGGGTGGTCAGCGACTGCCGTTTCAACTGTAATCCTGACGCCCCCCTGACCTGGTGTACGGAGTGCCGTGAGCGGGTAGACCGCGGCGAAGAGCTGCCGGTGGACTTGCGCCAGACATCATTTGTCAACCTGCCCGTTTCGGCCACCGAAGACCGCGTGATCGGCACGCTGGATATTGAAAAAGCGATCCAGAAAGGCGTGCGGCGCTTTGAGTCAGGCGTTCTGGCTGCGGCCAATCGCGGTTTGCTTTACATTGATGAAGTTAACCTGCTGGATGACCATGTGGTCGATGTCCTCCTTGACTCGGCGGCGATGG
>JAIOTF010000105.1 GCA_021107195.1 Anaerolineaceae bacterium
GCCCTCTCAAGGCGAAACCGGGGGTTCGCTTCCCCCTGCGGGCACCATATAAAAAACGCATACTGGGCCTGCCGATAATCGTGCCCGCAGGGTAAGTGTGCGGCTCTCTTTTTATTGGCCCTCTCACACCGCTTCAACAACTCACTGCGTCCTTCCTCCCCCGCCACCCAGGCACGCACCGCGCCGCATAACTCGCAATCCACATCCAGCAGCCCACCGCACACGGTGGTTACTACGCCCGGATCTCCAACCGGCAGATCAGCCACCATCCCCACAATTTTCCACTGCACATGGTGTTAATCTGCCTTTTCTTCTTTCTCGATCTCGAGTCCATTATCATGATCGAAACGGGCCTCAAAATTTCGCCGCAGTTCAATATTCTTGAAATCTTGTAGTTCTTTAGCGAACAACTCAAACTGGATTGCAATATCTTCTACAAACCTATCGGGGCTTATGACCAACTCACCTATATCCTGATGGAAGCCGAACGAACCAGGGATGCCATCGAAAAGAGCGACCTTCAGGCGGGTAATACCAAGATGGTAAAGCCCATTGCGGACACGTGTATAGAAGGCGTCAAGTAAATCTTGTTCACTGGCGGGAAGTTCAGGAAAAGTGTAAATCATGCCTTGCTTAAAATAATTGCTTGATTTCCATTCACCAAGATAGCCTTCCCGATACTTTGCGATCATTTCAAAGTAACTTGTCACAATAGCTAGTTGTGCAAAGCCACGGTGAGGAATATTATGTTCCTTCATGTCTAACGCGGGTTGTATTTGCCAGCCTTTAACTCGAGCGATAAAGACCTTGATCTTCTGGTCTAGTGTGAGGGGCACTGGAAACGTATCGGAATTGTGAATAGGACTGATTGCCCAACTCATTTTTATTTCTCCCTCATGCCCGCGAGAGGGGCAGGCTAACTATTAATGACCCAGACTCTTATGATAATGCAATATCACCTAACAACATTGTAAGCATAAATCGTTGAAAGTCAACCGATTCTGCTCGCCCTCTCCAACAACTCCTTCAGCCCCTCCTCCCCCGACACCCAGGTACGCACCGTGCCGCACAGCTCACAATGCACGTCCAGCGCCACCGTACACAATCTCCCGGGCATTCGAAAACGAGATGCTTTTCTCCCTGCTACGCTTCGATAATGTCGCTGTCTGGAAACCTCGCCCTCTTTTAAGGAAAACTGGCTATAATGTGAGAAATCATTCCTATCAATTCTGAGGAGATTTAATGTTCCTTTCCATTGAAAACAAGAGCAGGAAATTTCATCTGCAATCCATCCTTGCGATTCTCACAATCGCTTTGTTAAGCTATCTGCCCTTTGCCAATCGCTGGGGCTTTTATCGCGATGACTGGCATGTACTCTGGGGGCAAAACGCCATTGGGTTTGGCAACATCCTCCTGCAGCACCAGATTGACCGCCCATTGATGGGCCTCGTCTATATGATAACTTCTCGAATTCTCGGCAACCCCCCGATAGCCTGGGCTTTGCTGGCAATTGCCCTTCGCCTGGCAGGAGGGATTATCGTCTTGCTTATCCTCGAGAAGATGTATACAGAAGCCCGCTGGACAAACACGATCATGGCCGCCCTCTTCACTGCCTATCCTGGTTTCCTGCAAGTGCCCAACGCCAACTCTTATCATGTTCACTTGATCGCCTTCACCTCTGGACTGCTCTCCCTCTATTTCACCCTGATCCTCATCGAGCGCAAGAAGCCCTTACAGCGCACTTTGCTTTTTCTGGTATCTACGCTGAGCGGGATACTATCTTATGGCATGTTTGAATGGATGGTCGGGTTGGAACTGGTGCGATTAATCTTGATCGCTTTTCGCTGTTCGCCTCGGCCAAGTATCACAGGCTCACTGATCAAAAATATATTTCGCCAAAGCTGGCCCAACTTGGTCAGCCTGCTTGTCTTTCTCGTCTGGCGAGTATTCTTCTTTGAAAGCACCCGCTCTGCTACCGATGTCGGGCAGTTGTTGCGAGGCTATATTGCCTCCCCCGGTCAAAGCATCCTGACCCTAGGTATGGAATTATTGAAAGACCTGGTCAACAGCATTTTCCTGGCTTGGGCAGTGCCTTTCTACCAATTGGTATCGAAAGCTACCTACCTAAATCTCGCCCTCTCCATCGGTCTGGCCACCTTGGCCGTGCTCATCTTCTGGCTTGTCTCCGCCAAAGATATGGTCGAACCAAAACTTGACTATAACTGGGCAAGGACAGCCGTATGGGTCGGCGGCCTGAGCACCCTCGCCTGCCTACTGCCAACCGTTGTAGCCGGACGTCACATCATTTTTCGGGATGGGCTGGAGCGCTACACTTTATTGGCCAGTTTTGGCGTCATTCAATTCCTGACAGGCTGGATTGTACTCATCCTTAAAAACAACAAATCGCAGAAAATACTCCTCCTGACCCTGCTCGCTTCCTCTATTATCGTACAGGATCTGAACGGGATCACCTTTGGGGCTTTCTGGGAAGCCCAGCAACAGCTCTGGTGGCAACTCACATGGCGCATCCCTGACTTGCAAGATGGCGCCGCTCTGATCATCAACATGCCGAATGGAGCAGCCTTTGCTGAAGACTATGAGGTTTGGGGACCGGCAAACCTCATCTATCGCCCCGACTCACCGCAAGTGTTAATCGCCGGCGAGACCTTTTCCAAAGAAACCATTCACAAACTCATGCACGGAAGCAAGTTCGGCCGCACCATGCGTAACGTCGAATACACCGGCGACATGAAAAACGCCGTCGTTGTCAGCTACCCCGCCGGCTCCTGCGTACACATCATGGATCCTGAAATGCCGCTCTATTCCCTTAATGATGACCTGCAAGCCTGGTTGGCTGCATCTCGTTCTAATCCATCGATGATCAAGGAAAATACAGTGGACATTACCCCGCCGGAAGACATCTTTGGCAAAGAGCCGCCTCGCGGCTGGTGCTACTTTTATCAGAAGATCGCCATGTCGGTGCAGTTTGAGCTATGGGAGCAAGCAGCCCAATACGCAGACGAAGCGCAGGAAAAAGGTTTAAATCCCAACGATCCCGCCGAATGGATGCCGCTCTACATCGCTTATGCCAAAACCAACAACATGGATCAAACCAATGAACTTGCATCCATTTTAAGAAACGAGCCCGGCCTGGTAGAAAACTACTGCGCTGCAATCAGCAAAAGCTCCACCAGCACCAGCGAATTCTATGTCTATAACCTCTGTCCAGAACTTGAATACGAAAAATGAACACCGAGACCGGCAAATCCATTATCCGGGCTCGGTGTTTCAATAACCTGAATGTAAGGAAACAGGTTGCTATTTCCTTTAATTAATCTCTTCCACCACAATATCCAGCGTAGTCGGAAAAACCTCATTTGGTCCCCAAAGCATCTCCTGGACTGCAAATCCCTGATCAATCATGATCGAGAGGGTGCGCATCTCTTCATTGAATATACCGGCCATTTTATACATCGGGTACTCTTCGATTGAAACCGCCGGTTTCGGTGGGCAACTCCAGAAAGTGTTGTAAGCCTTGCTTTCATACGTCACATCGGCAGTAAAATTCATCCGTCCGGCAGGGTCCCAGGATATATCGCTGAACACGAACTCACTGGTACTGCCGATCATTCCATCTTCCACTTCCACACTGCAATACGGCCCTTTTCCATGATAATCCGTTAATGTGATCGTCCCTTTTTGCGAGGTTGCCGAACCTCCGTTTTCCGGGAAAACCGCCTCGATTTCTACAAAACCAACCATCACCGGCTCATAATAAGACTGTGCATCACTGCCAGCGACCCCCATCAAATTGCTCTCCGCATTGATCGTCATGCTGATGCGGAATTGCTTGCTGCCTCCCCCGTTATTTGAAACGGGAGATTCCTCATCCTCTTTTGGGCCGATGACAAGCATCCCCGTTTCACAATCTTCAGGGCAATTCTGGGTGTCCTCAGGGCCGTCACAAACATCATCCCCGCAGCGGTTTTGACTTTCTTTCGCTGGTTCCTCAACTGTTTCCTGGCTGTTCCCAATACCTCCCAGACTGCAAGCAAGGCTGACCATCAAAATAAATGTTAACGCAAGAAATCGATGCTTCATAATGAACTTCTCCTTGATTTTTGTTCAAATTAATTTGGATCAAAATGGTTGTTTATGGTCATATTCTCCAATATACTGACTTCCACCCTTAATGCAAGAAAAAATTCATAAAAATTCATGATCCAATTGCTTATACTTCAATATCAAGAAAGGTGATACGATTAGGAGAGTATTTCTGTCCACTTTATTTTACAGTGGTAGTGTAGTTGAAAAGTTTGAGCATCGAGGTGATATTTAATGGATGTCAATAAACTGGGCAAAATCCGCTGTTATTTACTGGACATGGACGGCACCATTTTTTTAGGAAACCAACTGCTGCCTGGGGCGTTAGATTTTCTTGAGTTGTTAACCCAACAAGGTATTCAATACTATTTTTTAACCAATAACTCCTCACGCTCGAAAATTGAATACGCCAACAAATTGGCGCAGTTCGGGATCCAGACAAGTGAAAACAAGATCTTCACTTCAGGCGAAGCGACGGCCATCTACATCAAGAAACAAAAACCAGGGGCCAGATTATACGTCGTGGGAACACCACCGCTTGAAAATGAGATGCGCGCGCATGGCTTTCAACTCGTGGAAACAAACCCCGATTATGTCGTCCTCGGCTTTGACACCACATTGACCTATGAAAAGCTCTGGAAACTGTGCGATTTTGTGCGAGCCGGAACGCCTTATATCGCCACCCATCCCGACTTCAACTGTCCAACCGAAACCGGCTTCATGCCCGATATTGGGGCAATGATCGCCTTTGTCGAAGCTTCCACCGGCCGCCGCCCCGATCAGATCGTCGGCAAGCCCAACACCCCCATCGTGGAAGCCATGGTAGAGAAATCCGGCTTTGCGGTTGAGCAGTTGGGCATGATCGGGGATCGTTTATATACTGACATTGCCCTGGGCCAGGCTGGTTTGACTACCGTTCTCGTCCTCTCCGGCGAGACGAAGACAGCAAACCTTGAAACCTCTGAATTCACCCCCGATTATGTGATGCAGGATTTGGCTGAACTGGTACAGGTTTATCAACAAATGATCGATTGAAACTCCTTTAACAGGCCGTATCTACACCATCACCTATCAGGTGATGGATGCCTGCGGTAATGCAAGTATCCAATCCGCCACCGTCACTGTGCCTAAAAGCATGCAAAAGTAAATTTCCACCAGGCACCACCACAGGCAGAGGGGTGACCCTCTGCCTGTTTTTTTTGTTTTTCCTAATCCCTAATTAACTCGATAGTTGTGATTTAAGATACACAACATGAGAAAAATGCGGTAAATTAAGCATATGCAACTTCCAATTATACAACCCGCCCCCATTATTACGGAACACAGTTCCGCATTTCAGGATTTGTTCAA
>JAIOTF010000307.1 GCA_021107195.1 Anaerolineaceae bacterium
CATTCCTTCCAGTACTTCAAAGCTTAGATTTAGGCCGGGGAAATTGGGGTAGCGCTGCTCGAGTTCGGTCACAATGCGGAAAGATTGGCGGTTGTGTTCAAACCCGCCATGGTCCCGCATCAGCTTTGCCAAAATACGTTCTCCGGAATGACCAAACGGGGGGTGTCCAATGTCGTGTGCCAGGCAAATTGTCTCTACCAAATCCTCGTTCGCACCAAGTGCGCGTGCCAGGGTGCGTCCGATCTGGGCTACTTCCAGGGTGTGCGTGAGGCGCGTGCGATAGTAATCTCCTTCATAATTGATAAAGACCTGGGTTTTATATTCCAGACGACGGAAGGCGCTGGTATGTAATACACGGTCCCGATCACGTTGGAAACAGGTACGATAGTCAGCTTCGTCCTCCGGAAATTTGCGGCCTTTGCTGTCCTTGCTGCGAACGGCATAAGGGGCCAAAAATTGATCTTCATAGTCTTCATATTGCGATCGGATGGGTGACATTTAGAATCTCCTCGGGCTGATAATTTGCAAAGGAAGTTTCAGGGTGAACAAGTTTAAGATTGGCAGGATATGAGCGTGCCTGGATAGTGACCTCGCAATGCCTGAGCGAGCAGCCCCGGTTCATTGCCTGAAAAGATGAGCACTTCAAGCTCGTGGTTAAGATCGACAAGGTCTACCATGCTGTTTGCTTTAGCGAGCATCCCGCCGGTGACATCGATAGAGCCTGAACCACGTAAGCTGTGCGAAATCTTGGGATATGAGGCGGGGGTGATATTCCGGAATAGTATTGTGCGGGCAGGATAATCCTGCCAGACACCATGCTCTATTCCGGCAATCAGGATACGCTTTGGGGATAGTATTGGCGTCAGGTGGAAGAATAACTCTTCTGTGGAGAGAATGGTGCCGCCTTGTGCAGTATCGAAGATGACATCCCCGTAAATCAAGGGGATCAGACCGGCAGCAAGGGCTGCGCGAAGCGGGGCGGGGTCCCAATTCTTCACTTTTCCGTTCTCTGTGGAGATAACAGCAGAAGGGGGAAGAGAAACGACAGGCAAGCCAGCTTCTGTCAGGGTTTCCAGAACGATTTGATTGAGTGCGCGGGCTTCATGCCAGACTTCAAGAAAGCCGAGCCATTCCGTTTCGGTGTGGACGCCTTTTCGAGTGCCGTGTTTTTTTGCCGGAACATGCCCAAAAGAACCCGAACCATGACCGATGACCAATTGACTACCGGATTTTGATTCATAAGCTTCTACGATCTCGTTTGCCAGCCGGCGGATTGTCTCAGGTCGGGGGGTGTGTGGGCAATCTTTGTCTGTGATGAGTGAGCCACCCAGTTTTAAGAAGGTGAGCATGGTAATTCCTCGTTCGCCGAGATACGGGTGGTGATGGTTTCGATCGCGCCATTGCTTAGGAGAGTTTCGGCAACCGCCTGAGCATGCTCTGGGTCAACCAATGCGATGACATTTCCACCATGACCGGCGCCGGAGAGTTTGGCACCCAATGCACCAGCAACCATCGCCGCGTTAATCAGGCGATCCAGTTCCGGCAGGGATACTCCCATGTGTTGTAACACCTGATGGTTTTCAAGCATCAATGGCCCCAAGTCGTTGATTGCGCCGAATTGCAAAGCGTGCAGTGCCTGTCTGCTGATGCGAGCGGTGTGATCAAAGAGAGAATCATAGGCGGCAGGATCTTTTTCGTGGTTTTGGCGGACTACACTAACGATTTCAGCGGTGCTGCTCTTGATCCCTGAATTGGCAATGACGAGTGTGAATGGCGATGCGATTGGGATGAATTGCACAGGCTGGCCGCGTACAAACCAAACAGGTTTCGCATAGGCAATCACAGTGTTGTCGATACCGGAAGGTGTGCCATGATAGGCCTTCTCTGATTCGAAAGCGAGCAAAGATGTTTCTTCATCGGTGAGCGGGCATCCCAGAAATTCGGCCGTGGCACGTAACATGGCTACCGCAATTGCAGCGCCAGAGCCTAATCCGGCAGCAATGGGGATCGAGGATGTGGCCCGCAGATGAAAAGCGGGAAAATGCTCAAGGTTGAGATAAGACTTGACCGCAGAGAATAATAATGAAAATGCGTGGTTTTTTGGCAGATCATTAAGCAGTGATTTGAGGCCGATATCAGGGGCCTCAATCAATACGTTATTCGATGGTGCGGTTGGTCTGGCCAGAATCATGGCTTTGGCGCGCACCCCTTCTACGGGCACGGCGATTGCAGGACGACCATAGACGACGGCATGTTCACCGAACAGGATGATCTTGCCTGGTGCGGATGCCGATATAGATGGCATAGTATTGCCTCAAATTAAAACAGATAGAAGAGTATAAGAACTGAAACACCCCACAAGAAACCAGCGATTTGCAACGGACGGTCAGTCAAAACGAGATCTTCCGGTGCACCGCCAGCGCCTTTCACTTGAACCATGTAAAGGTAGCGGAACATGGCGTATAAAACAAAGGGGATGGTCAACATCATTGCGTTGTTTTCCGGCAAATTGGGGGCAAAAAAGGTGTATAAACTGTAGGCCATGATAGTAGTTGAACAAACGATGATGATCATTTGGTCGAGCAGTTCCAATGTATAGCCATCGAGGACTTTGCGATGGGAGTTTGCTCCCTCAGCCAGCAGGACGAGCTCAGAGCGGCGTTTGCCAAATCCCATGAAAAGGGCCAGCAAGGTTGTGCAAACATACAGCCAGGGAGAGAAGCGTTCCACCTGGATGAGGCTGACACCGGCGGCGACACGCAGGACAAAGCCAGTGGCAATGATCATCACATCAATCAAGGGAATATGCTTCAGCCACTTTGAATACGCGAGATTCATCACAAAATAGAGGAAAGCGATCAAAGCAAAGGATGGGGAGAGGATGTATGCTGCCGGGAAACAGACAATCAGGATCAGAATTGCGGCAATGATTGCAGTGGAAACAGACAGTTTTCCAAAAGCAATTGGCCGGTTACGTTTTCGCGGGTGCTGCCGGTCTGCTTCGATGTCTGCAATGTCATTGATGATGTAAACTGTGCCGGATAGCAGGCAAAAGATGATAATGCCGCCGATGGTCACGGTCAGTGCGTTGGTATCCGTGAGTTGCCTGTCGAAGACAATAGCAGCTAGAACAAAAACATTCTTAACCCATTGTTTGGGGCGCATTGTTTTAAGTAAATATTTCAGCATGTTACAGATAATAACATAACTCTTTCAACAAGAGAAAGAGAGAAGAAGCAAAAACCGGAAGATTCTGCAAATACAAGAGTTTTTGAAAGAATTGTGAAGTAAAATACAAGCATGAAAAAAGAAAGGTTGGATGTGTTATTAACAGAACGCGGTTTGGCAGAGAGCCGTTCTCTGGCCCAACGGCTGATCATGGCTGGTCAGGTGCGGGTGGATGGACAGGTTTTCATTAAACCAGCCACAAAGGTTGTTCCAGGAGCTGTTCTTGAAGTTGATCGTGGGCAACGTTTCGTCTCCCGCGGTGGAGAAAAGCTGGAAGCTGCCTTGCAGGCCTTCGGTCTGGACGAGATCAACGGCTTGACCTGTGCTGACGTGGGTGCGTCTACGGGTGGTTTCACTGATTGCCTCTTGCAGCATGGCGCTGAAAAAGTGTATGCAATTGATGTTGGGTATGGTATTTTGCACTGGAAGATGCGCAACCATCCGCGCGTGGTTTCAATGGAAAGAACCAATGCGCGTTACGTGGAAGGCTTTGAGGAGCCGGTGCAGTTGATCACGATGGATGCATCCTTTATTCCATTAAAAATCCTCCTGCCGGTGGCCTGTGGCTGGTTTGGGCTGGAAGGCGGGCAGATGGTGGTGCTGGTCAAGCCGCAGTTTGAGGCGGGGCGCAAGGTGGTTGCCAAAGGAAAGGGAGTGGTGCGCGACCCCGTAGTGCATCGTGATGTGTTGATGGAAGTGCTGACTTTTGCACAATCGATTGGGATGGATGTGCGGGGTTTGATCCGTTCCCCGCTGACAGGGCCAAAAGGGAATACGGAATTTCTGGCGCATCTTGCTTATCCGGCGAAAGGGGCGGTTGATCTGGAAGAGATGGTGAGCGCTGTGCTGCCGGAGATTGAGGAAGAGGAGTAATTTCGTGGGGCATTGCGGCGTGTTCAAGACAGTGAACAATTCGCGATCAACCCCCTTCTAACTTCCCCCAATTTGCGATATTGCTGCAAATTAGGGGAAGTATCTTTTGAGTATGTTTGAAATATGTGATGGTCAAGACGAGAAACAAAAATCTACTCGCGTGAGATACTAACTTTCCCAAAACACTGCGTTTTTGGAGGAGGAATTTGAACAGCGCCGCTGATTTGCGGTATACTACAATCCGCTTATGAAACGAGAACTGATTCGTAATTTTTGTATTATCGCCCATATCGATCACGGGAAATCTACCCTGGCTGATCGTCTATTGCAGCTTACCGGAACCATCTCGGAGCGCGAGATGCAGGATCAGGTGCTGGATGCGATGGATCTGGAACGTGAAAAGGGGGTAACGATCAAAGCGTCTGCGGTGCGGATGAGTTACACTGCACAGAATGGTCAGACCTATGAATTGAATTTGATCGATACACCAGGGCATGTAGATTTTGGCTATGAGGTCAGTCGGGCATTGGCGGCCTGTGAGGGGGCATTGCTTGTGGTGGATGCTACCCAGGGGATTGAGGCGCAGACACTGGCTAACCTCTACCTGGCATTGGAATCGGATCTTGTTATCATTCCTGTTTTAAATAAAATTGATCTTCCCTCAGCCCAGCCAGATGAAGTGGCAGAGGATTTGGGCAACTTGCTAGGCGTGGTTGCAGATTCCATCTTGCGGATTTCTGCAAAAGATGGTTTGAACGTTGAGCAGGTGCTAGAGACGATTGTAAATGAATTCTCGCCGCCCAAAGGTGAGGCCGGCGAGCCATTACAGGCTTTGATCTTTGATTCACATTATGATGCTTACAAGGGCGTGATCGCTTATGTGCGGGTTGTACAGGGTGAGATGAGTACAAAGGATACCTTGCGCTTAATGGCGACCCACACAGACCTCAAACCAGTTGAGATCGGGGTGTTTTCGCCCAGTATGAAACCGGTTGATTTGTTGCAGGCCGGGGATGTGGGGTACATTGCCACTGGCCTCAAGACGGTCAAGGAATGTAGAGTAGGCGATACCTTCACACAAGCTGCTCAGCCTGCTTCAGAGTCATTACCAGGCTATCAGCATGCTAAACCAATGGTCTTTGCAGGCATTTATCCCGTGGATGGTGAAGATTATGGGGACTTGAAAGAGGCATTGGAAAAATTACAATTGAATGATGCCTCTTTACAATATGAGCCCGAGATCTCACAAGCGCTGAACTTTGGATTCCGCTGCGGATTTTTGGGTTTGTTTCATATGGAAATCATTCAGGAACGGCTGGAACGTGAATATGATCTGGATATTGTGGTCACTGCGCCTTCGGTTGAATACAAGTTGAGGATGAGTGATGGTAGCGAACTGTTGATTGACTCGCCTGCACACTTACCAGATGAGAATGAAATTGATGAGATCGGTGAACCGTGGATGCTGTTGCAAATCTTTTCCCCCATAGAATATTATGGGACGATCATGGATTTGGTGACCAAACGCCGGGGAAATTACATCGATCAGGATTATCCAGCACCAAACCGCGTGCAGTTGAATTATGATATTCCGCTTTCAGAATTGATCGTGGACTTCTTTGATGAGCTCAAGTCCAGAACCCGCGGTTATGCGTCTATGGATTATCAATTTGCAGACTATCGCGCTGGTGATCTGGTAAAACTGGAATTGTTGGTTGGCGGAGAACCGGTGGATGCGCTGGCAGCCATTGTTCATCGTGAAGATGCTTATCCAAAAGGCCAAAAACTGGTAACTAAGTTGCGGAAATTGATCCCTCGCCAGATGTACGATGTGCCTATTCAAGCTTCAGCGGGTGGACGGGTGATATCGAGAGCCAATGTGAAAGCGCTTCGCAAAGACGTGTTGGCAAAATGCTATGGCGGCGATATCACGCGCAAAAAGAAGCTCCTGGAAAAACAAAAACGCGGCAAGAAACGCATGAAGATGGTCGGAAATGTCGAAATTCCTCAGGAAGCCTTTATGGCTGTGCTGCGCCTGGAGGACGATTGAAAACATTACTCGCATATTTGCGAAAAAATGTGATGCGCTGGCTGCCGGGCGTTTTCATCAGCGCCGTGGCTTTTGGCGCGGTATTTTTTTTGATCAAATTTCAAGGGCAGGATGCCAAAATTGATTTCTCTGTGATCGAACCAATGACGATGATTGCAGCTGTGGTGCTGACCATCCTCTCCTTGGTATCCAAATCCATGCTTTGGCGGACATTGCTGCATAACAAGCCCTCATTTGGACAAACTTTTCTGATTGTTAATGAGGGGTATTTGCTAAATAATCTTTTACCATTGAAAGCCGGCGAGATCGGTCGGGCAGTCTTTATGGGAAAGACGACCGGATTGGGCACGCTGCATGTGCTCTCGACGATCGTCATCGAACGGGCTTTCGATGTAGCGGTGGCTGCCGGATTGTTTTTGGCAACTTTTCCGCTGGTATTGGGTGCAGAGGATGCCAACAAGGCGATGGCGGCGATTTCGTTGACAGGCGTTGTTTTGGTGTTTGCCCTGCTTTATGCCATGGCTCGTTATCAAGAACAGGTGAAGAAACTCGTCGACCGGTGGGGAGAACGCTGGTCTTTTATAAAGTCCTTCGTTGCCCCGAAAATGGTATCGTTTTTACGCGGTTTGGGCGTGCTGACAGACACCCGGCAGTTCTTGATGAGCATCTTCTGGGTTGTGGTCACCTGGGTCATCTGGGTTTCGGTGTATTACATTGTCTTGTTGTCATTGGCACCTAATGCGCCGTTATGGTGGGGGGTGTTTGTGGACAGTTTCCTGGCACTTGGTGCTGCTGTGCCATCCGCACCGGCGGGGCTTGGCGTATATGAAGCCTCTTTGGTGGGGGCGTTATCTTTTTTTGGTATCGATCTGTCTGTGGGGCTTTCTTATGCCCTGGCTATGCATCTGCTGCAGTTTGTGGTTACTGGAGTTTTTGGACTGATCGGGTTGATCAAAGAAGGCCGCTCCTTTTCAGTTCTTTTTGCTGAATTGCAGCGGCGGGATCAAGCTGCCCCCGCAGATGATGGATAATTTGACAGGGTTTGCCGCCTGCGAAGAGAAAACTATACGGAGTACACCATGCCAAAACATTATTTAGTCACTGGCGGAGCTGGATTTATCGGCTCGAATTTTGTTGAGCGTTTGCTTAACAGAGGTGAGCAAGTGACTGTATTTGATAATCTTTCCCGGGCCGGAGCAGAAGTGAATTTGCGCTGGCTGAAAGAATCATTTGGTCCGCATGCTTTCCACCTGGTTGTTGGTGATGTGCGTGATGCAGAGGCTGTTCTTCGTGCAGCCAGCGAAGCGGATGTGATTGTACACCTGGCGGGTCAGGTAGCGGTGACTACTTCGGTTACTGACCCGCGGGATGATTTTGAGAGCAATGCACTGGGTACTTTCAATGTTTTAGAGGCAGCACGTGCCTCTGAGCGAAATCCGATTTTCCTCTATTCGTCTACCAACAAAGTGTATGGCGGGATGGAAAACGTGCGGGTCGTTGAGGAAGAAACCAGTTATCGGTATGCGGATTTGCCGTTTGGGGTGTCAGAGGAATCGCTGTTGGATTTCCATTCACCCTATGGGTGTTCAAAAGGTGCTGGCGACCAATACGTGCGGGATTATCATCGCATCTATGGCCTACCGACCGTTGTTTTTCGACAGAGCTGCATTTACGGACCCCGTCAATTTGGCATTGAAGATCAAGGCTGGGTAGCCTGGTTTGTGATCGCCGCCATCACAGGGCGGCCAATCACCATCTATGGAGATGGCAAGCAGGTACGGGATGTACTGTATGTAACCGATCTGCTGGATGCGTATGATTCCGCTGTGGAACGAATCGATGTGTCCGCTGGTCAGGTTTTCAATGTTGGCGGCGGGATCGGCAATACCATGTCGATCTGGTGCGAATTCAAGCCGTTGCTGGAGGCGTTGACAGGACATCCTATCCCGACCGGGCAAGGGGATTGGCGTCCTGGCGATCAGCCGGTGTTTGTGGCGGATATCCGTAAAGCGGAATCGGTATTAGGTTGGCGTCCAAAAGTGAGTGTGCAAGAGGGAGTCAAGCGTCTTTTTGATTGGTGCCAGGCCAACCAGAACCTATTCAGAGGATAAATTTTTGCGAATATTAACCGGGATCACTTATTATAGGCCGCATACCAGCGGGTTGACCATTTACGCCGAGCGGCTGGCAAAGGCACTGGTGCAGCGCGGTCATCAGGTTACAGTGCTCACATCGCATTATGAGCAGGATCTTCCCTTTGATGAAGTACAGGATGGGGTGCGCATTGTGCGTGTGCCTGTCATGTTCCGGATCAGTAAAGGCGTGATCATGCCTACTTTTGGGGCCGTTGCCAGTAAGCTTGTTATGGAACATGATGTCATCCAATTGCATTTGCCACAGTTTGATGCGGCGGGTGTAGCTTTGCGCGGCAGGATGCTGCGTAAGCCGACAGTGTTAACTTATCATTGTGATTTGCGTATGCCGCCGGGATTGCTTAGTCTGGCTGCCAATAAGGCTGTATTGATGATGAACGAGCTGGCTGCGAAATTCACACATCGAATCGTGACCTATACGCAGGATTACGCTGACCATTCTCCATATTTAGCTCGCCACATGGATAAATTGCGGATTATTCCTCCCCCTGTGGTGCTGCCCGAAACAACCCTGGCAGCGATTGAGGAATTCCAAAGTCTTCATAATCCGCAACAGCGAAAACCCGTGATTGGCATGGCGGCACGCTTTGCTACTGAAAAAGGGGTTGAGGTGCTTCTCAAGGCTATGCCCCGGTTGATCGAGTCTTACCCCAATTTGCAGGTGCAGTTTGCTGGACCGTATGAAAACATTATTGGGGAAGAGCATTATTTCGATCGTTTGGCGCCGATGATATGCCAGTATCAGGAGAGTGGCCATTGGCGCTTTGTGGGAGTGCTTGACCCGCAACAGATGGCAAATTATTATCCAAATCTGGATGTGTTGGTGATGCCCAGTTTAAATTCTACAGAGGCATTTGGCCTGGTGCAAATTGAGGCGATGATGAATGGTGTGCCGTCGGTGGCTTCAAACCTGCCGGGCGTACGTCAGCCTGCCATGCGGCATGAAATGGGCAGGGTTATCCCGATTGGAGATTCAACTGCGTTGGCAGTTGCTTTACTTGATATTTTCGCTGATCCCGCTGCCTATCGTCGAGACCCGGTGCAGATTGCACAACGATACATCCCGGACCAGATTGCCATGGAATACGAAAAAATGTTTTCGGAAATGTTGGCGGGGCTTGGTCAGGCGGAAAACTAAAAACAAAACTATGACAAGTAAAATTCGAGCATCCAGGAACAATAAAGAACGCGATTATTTGTGGCTGAACTTACGAGAGCTGCCGTATTTCCGGGCGGTTTTACGTGCGGTTGAAGCACGCACTTACCAGCAGTTTGACTTGCAGGGGCCAATCCTTGACCTGGGTTGTGGAGACGGGCAGTTTGTGACCACTGCTTTTGATGAACCTCTGGATGTGGGGCTTGACCCGTGGACAGGGCCTGTTCACCTGGCGGGCAAAGCAGGCGGTCATCGCTTGGTCATCCAAGGCAACGGTGCCGATCTGCCTTTTGCGGATGCCAGTTTTCAAAGCGCAATGAGCAATTCAGTGTTGGAACATATTCCTGAATTAGACCCAGTCCTTGCTGAGATGGCACGTGTTTTAAACCCCGGTGCAATTTTTGTGTTTTGTGTGCCGAACCATCAGTTTCTGGAAAATTTATCTATTTCCAATTTCTTTGACAGGATCCATTTGCGTTTCCTGGGAGATGCTTACCGGCGGTTTTTCAATTTGATATCCCGTCATCATCATTGCGATTCTCCAGAAGTATGGGAAGAACGCCTATCCAGGGCCGGGTTTGAAATTGAAAGATATTGGCATTATTTCTCGCCGCGGGCGCTGCATGTTCTGGAATGGGGACATTATTTTGGCTTACCGACTGTCTTCAACCATTTTCTTTTCAATCGCTGGATTTTGGTACCGCAGCGATGGAATTTTTCAGTGATCAACCCTCTCATGAATTCCGTGTATGAAGAAGACGTTGAGCAGCCGCAAGGTTCTTACACTTTTTATGTGGTACGTCGCAAAGAATAATCTCTTTTTTGTTTTATCAATACCTGGCTGCACGGGTCGTTGCGCAGCCGGATTGTTTTTAAGGGCTGAACATACGAATCGCAACAGATATTTGACTTGATGAAGATTGCTGCATGCAGTAAGATTAACTGGATTGTTACTCGTCCGACATAAAACAGTGGAGAGATATTATTATCATGATCGATGAGCCCAGTGTTCTTGATTATCTAAAATCAAAAATATTTCCTCGCCGCTATGAAAAAATCAGTATCCCGAAAGAGGGGGAAGTATTCCCGGTTGAATCTGATTTGGTTACCGAACCTGAGTGTACGGAAATTAAGAAAGAAAGCGCTGCGGAGTCACTGCCTGCCAAACCAAAGAAGAAACGAGAAAGGCGGCCCATTCCATGGAAGATCGCTGGTACTCTTTTTATGGCGTTGTTGGCGCAGTTTCTGCTTGAACCTCCGCGACGCGACGCCATGCCTGCGGTGTTGATCTATGCCTGGGCGGCATTGCTGCTCGTGGTGGCGATGATAAAAAATGAGTTGCGCCTGGCGGAGCCCGAATCTGGGGTTGCGCTGATCATGCCGCAATTGAAGCGGACCAGTTTTTTGATTGGTCTGCCGCTCATGTTGTTTGCGTTTCTATTGTTTGGCGGGAACCGGTTCACGGTGTTGAATCTGGCGCTGTGGGTTTCTATGTTTTTCTTTATGCTGCGGGCCTTGTGGGAAAAAGAGAATGCCACCGGAGTAAGGTACTGGCCACGCTTACGCAGCTTCTTCCAAAATGTTACGCAACAGATCCGGTTTGAACCCTGGGATTTACTGCTCGCAGGGATTGCATTGATTGCAGTGTATTTCCGCTTTGTGCAGTTGGCGCAGGTTCCTGGTGAGATGTTTAGTGACCATGCTGAAAAATTGATGGATGTGATGGACGTACTGAATGGGCAACATTCTATTTTCTTCCCGCGCAATACTGGCAGAGAAGCGGTACAGATGTATCTCACCGCTGCAGTGAGTCAGTTGTTTGGCACGGGCTTATCGTTCTTAAGTTTGAAGATTGGCACTGCGCTGGCTGGTTTGTTCACGCTGCCTTATATCTATTTGTTGGGCAAAGAGATCGGGAACAAATGGGTGGGGCTTGCAGCGGTAGCGCTGGCCGCGATTGCTTACTGGCCGAATGTGATATCCCGCGTGGCGCTGCGTTTTGCATTGTATCCCCTGTTCACTGCACCAACACTGTATTATTTGATCCGTGGGTTGAAGCGATCAAGATGGAATGATTTTTTGCTGGCTGGCCTGGCCCTGGGCCTTGGGATGCATGGTTACAGCCCGATGCGAATTGTGCCATTGGTGATCCTGGCAGCTTTTGGTTTGTATCTGCTGCATGCACAATCGAAGGGGCAGCGCAAGGAAGCCTTGATGGGATTGCTGGTACTGGCTTTTGTTCCATTCCTGGTCTTTATGCCATTGCTGCGTTATATGTTGGAGGACCCGCAGATGTTCGGGTATCGGGCCTTTTCCCGGATGGGGACGACGGAACGAACCTTCCCGGGCTCACCGTGGGTCATCTTCTTTCAGAATTTATGGAAAGCCTGGATCATGCCGTTTTGGGATAATGGTGGAATCTGGGTGCATTCGATCCCGACACGGCCTGCTTTGGGTGTCGTTAGCGGGGCTTTTTACTTCCTGGGGCTGGTCATGATCCTGGTGCGTTATGTTAAAAAGCGTAACTGGCTTGACCTATTCCTGATTGTTTCTGTGCCGTTGTTGATGATGCCATCCATTCTATCACTGGCATTTCCTGAAGAAAACCCTTCGCTTAATCGTACAGGTGGCGCATTGATTATTGTGTTCCTGATCGCTGGTTTGGGGGCTGAGGGCATCTTTGCAGCACTGGTTGAAAAGTCGCGTTCCTGGTTTGGGAAGGGATTAACTGTATTGTTAGCACTGGGTTTGTTTGTTGGTGCGGCATCACAGAATTATGACCTCGTGCTGCATCAATTTGCAGATCAGTTCATGCGGGGTGCGTGGAATTCTTCCGAGATGGGGGAGGTCATACGAGGTTTTGCCGATTCGGTCGGTGATAGAGATTCAACTTATGTTGTACCCTATCCATACTGGGTGGATACACGCCTGGTCGGGATCAATGCTGGATATCCTGAGAAAGATTATGCGCTCTGGCCGGAAGAGATTCAATCAACGCTGTCTAATCCAGAGGCAAAACTTTTCATTGTGAAGGAAGAAGATCACCAAACCCTGGATTTATTGCATGAAATCTATCCTGAAGGTTGGTTTTCAAAATATGAAAATCCGCTTCCCGGTAAAAATTTCTGGATGTTCTTCGTTCCGCCGGAAGATGTGACTTATCCTGAACCTGAGATAGCAGAATAAGGGCCAATTGCGAATATAAAGGCTAATAGATGAATCGATATTCACAAGACGAACGAGAAAATATGCCTGCATCGGGAAACCGATCATGGATTTGGGGTGTCCTTTTATTGGGTATCATCCTGCTCGGCGCATATTTCCGATATAGTGGTTTGGATTGGGATCAAAACCACCACCTGCATCCCGACGAGCGTTTTTTGACCATGGTAGAAACCGGTATTGCGCCGGTTGACAGCATTTCTGAATATTTCAATACGGCAGAATCCAGTCTCAATCCCAATAACCGCGGTTTTGGTTTCTTTGTATATGGCACACTACCCATTTTTATGGTGCGTTATCTTGGGGAATGGTTGGGACAGACCGGGTTTGACCAGATTCAGATGATTGGCCGGGCGGTTTCAGGTACATTGGACCTGCTGATTGTGCTGTTGGTGTATTTGATCGCCTTGCGGCTTTATGGTAAGCAGCGGCTCGCCCTTTTGGCAGCAGCCTTTTCAGCTTTTTCGGTGCTTCCGATTCAAATATCCCATTATTTTGTAGTAGATAATTACACCAATTTTTTCATTGTGCTGACGATGTATATTGCGGTCGTGATTGCAACCAAACCGATACGCCAAACCGAAGAAGCAATCGAAGTTGAATCTGATCAGGACTTTGAACAAGAGACAAATCCTTTGCAGGATTTGCTGCTCAAAAACTGGGATGGTATTGGGTTATACCTGCTGTTTGGTATGGCGTTGGGTATGGCGGTAGCCTCCAAGATAAACGCTGCACCGGCTGCGGTACTCTTGCCTGCGGCCGGTATCGTTTGGTTGTACCGGCTGCTTGAAGATAGGCGCGATGATGTTGTGTGGCTTGTGCTGCGCAATTTGGTGATGGGGGCTGTGGTCAGTTTGATCACGTTCCGCATTTTCCAGCCTTACGCCTTTAATGGGCCTGGTTTCTTTGGATTTGGCTTAAATCCAGATTGGATAGAGACGATTAAGCAGCTTGCTGCACAGACCAGCGGCGATGTAGACTTTCCGCCGGCATTACAATGGGCGCGTCGCCCGATCTGGTTCTCAGGTCAGAATATGATCTTGTGGGGACTAGGGCTGCCATTGGGTACCCTGGCATGGAGCGGATTCATTGGCATGGGCTGGCGCATGCTGCGCCGCAACGAATGGCGAATACATGCAGTTTTGTGGGGGTGGACCGCCATTTATTTTACCTGGCAATCGTTCAACGGCAACCCCACCATGCGCTACCAATTGCCTGTTTATCCCGCGCTGGCGGTAATTGCTGCCTGGGCGATCTTTGCTTTATGGGAATGGGTCAAGGAACGGGAAGTTCGCAAGAATATACAATCAGGCTGGCAGCGGGCAGCTGTGATTGGTTTGGGTTTCGTCGTTTTGGCGGGGACATTCGCCTGGGCGTTCGCATTCACAAGGATTTACGCCCGGCCGGTCACGCGGGTTGAAGCCAGCGAATGGATTTATCAGAATGTGCCGGCGGCGATTAACCTGCGTGTAGCCAGTGGAGGAAGCGACATAAACTTTCCTATATCATTCAACGCGGGATATACCGCAACTGCTTCTCAGCCGTTGGTGATGGCTTTTTCTCCAAGGGAGTCGGGTAACCTCACGGGTTTGGCGTTTGCGCATGTGTTGAACCGGGCAGGATCGACAGATCTGGCTCCTGTGAATTTGAATATCATCATTTCAACAGACCGGGAAGGCAAGGCCATCATAGCTTCCGGGCAGCTTGCCAGCGCATTCGATTGGGGCAGCGAACAGCGCGGTTCAGCTCAGGAATTCTTTTTCACTGTCCCTGTGGCGCTCACAGAAGGGGAGAGTTACTATCTGCGTTTGCGCCCTGATGAAGGCATTACGCTGGATTTTGCAGGACTCATGGCGTTGAAGTTGAACAATCAACAGGGCAACTTCCAACAGGCGCTGGCGGAACCAATGGGTGTGCTGCGGGAAGGATCGACTTACACAGCCCATTTCGATGCACGCGATAGCGGGACGCTCCATACAATTTTGTTGCCGTGGGTGGTGGATTGGGAACAGGTTCCAGCAGAGAAGACGCTGCGATTTAAAGTGATCCAGCCAGATGCGACGGAACAGATTTTAGGGCAGGTTGACCTTGTCAGTGCATTGCCACGCAAGGATGACCCGCGCGGCGAAAGTTACTCATTGAACTTTACCCCGCCAATTGAGATTGTATCTGGCCGACAATATTTACTACAAATCGAGTTTGTGGAAGGATCGGGAGCGGTGGCCTTCTATGGCAGCACGCAGGCCAAAGAAAGCTCGTGGGATGACCCATTACCGGTGGGTTTGTATGGGTTGAGTCCATATGATTATCACACAGGGTTATTCCGCACAGAACTGAACTTTGAAATGTATTGGAATGATAATTCCGAAAAGTTGGATCGTTTCACCGGAAACCTCGACCAGGCGGATTATTTATTCATCAGCTCGAACCGGCAGTGGGGTACAACCACGCGGGTGTCCGAAAGATATCCGCTGACCACGTCATATTACCGAAATTTATTGGGATGCCCGGAAGACAAAGATATTCTCTGGTGCTATCGTGTGGCTGAATCCAGCATGTTTGAGGGAAATCTGGGTTTTGAATTGGTCAAGGTGGTGCAGTCAGACCCCAATCTTGGTTCGCTGCGCATCAATACGCAGTTTGCTGAAGAAGCCTTCACGGTCTACGATCATCCCAAAGTGCTGATCTTCCAGAAACGATCTGATTATGATCCCAACCAGGTGCGGGATGTGCTGGGCTCGGTTGACCTGTCGACCGTTGTGCATGTAACACCGAAACAAGCAACCAAACATCCGGGCAGTTTGCTGTTGCCAGAAGAAAGGTTGGCTCAACAGCGGGCGGGAGGAACCTGGTCGGATTTATTCAATTCAGATGCACTCTATAATCGCTTTCCCTGGCTGGGTGTAGTTTTGTGGTATGCAGCAGTCAGTTTGCTGGGATGGGTGATGGTGCCACTGGTGCGGCTGGCTTTCGACGGATTGCCAGATAAGGGGTATCCTTTCGTAAGGTTGATGGGGATGCTGTTGACGGCATACCTGACCTGGATTATCGGGTCTGTTGGCATTGCCGTGACCCGCACAACGATCAGCGTGGTGATATTACTGCTGCTGGCGATAAATGCGATCTTGTTCTGGAAACAACGACTGGATTTGCGCCAGATGTGGCAATCAGAACGCCGGGCAATTCTGATTGCTGAAATCGTTTTTCTGGCTTTCTTTCTGATTGATCTGATGATACGCACAGGGAACCCTGATCTTTGGCACCCTTACAAGGGCGGCGAGAAACCGATGGATTTCTCCTATTTCCAGGCGGTATTAAAGAGCACTACTTTCCCGCCGTATGACCCGTGGTTTGCCGGCGGATATATTAATTATTATTATTACGGCTTTGTTGTGGTTGGGGTTTTGGTCAAGTGGCTGGGGATTGAACCGGCGATTGCGTACAATCTGATCCTGCCCACGTTGTTTGCTTTCGTGGGCGCAGGTGCATTTTCGATCGGCTGGAATCTGTTTGCAGGGAAGATCAATTTACTGAGACTTCCTGCGAGAAAAGAAGATACAGTTCCGGCCATTAATTCGGCAGAGGGTGAGCAAGACGAGAGGTCTGATATTGAAGCTGATGAGTCCCTGGTGACCGCAAATATTGACGGTGAAGAACCTGCGCAGACACAAGAAATACAGGGGAAGAACATACCGCTGTTTGCCGGGTTGAGTGCCTCGCTGGCGGTGTTGATCCTGGGTAATTTGGGAACAGTGCGAATGATCATACAAGGTTTCCAGCGAATGGCTGCACCCGGAGGCAATGTGGATGGCGGCGTATTTTACTTGCGCTGGTTGTGGTTTTTCCAGGGAATCGGACGTTTCATTCAGGGCACGCCGCTGCCTTATCCACCAGGTGACTGGTATTGGATCCCAAGCCGGGCGATTCCCGGGAATGTGATTACCGAGTTCCCGAATTTCACATTCCTGTATGCTGACCTGCATGCACACATGATTGCATTGCCGATTACCTTGCTGGCATTGGCCTGGACGTTGTCTATCCTGAAAGGGCGATGGAAATGGCGAGCGCAGGGAGATCTGCCGGGATGGGTGCAATTTGGAGCATCTTTCTTCTGTGGTGCGTTGATCATTGGCGCTTTACGGCCGACAAATACCTGGGATTTTCCGACTTATCTACTGATTGCAGGTGTTTCGGTGGCTTATACTTTCCTTCGCTACCAGTTTATGGGTGATGAAAACCAGGCACCAGCCAAATCAGTGCTCAAGATATGGCCTTTGCTGGGGAGCCTGGCATTGTTGCTGTTATTGACATGGGTACTGTATCAACCGTTTGGAGAATGGTATGGAGCAGGCTATACCAGCATCATGCGCTGGAAGATTGACGAACATACACCGATTGCTTCTTATCTGGTGCATTGGGGTTTGTTTCTGTTCCTGATCGCGAGTTGGATGGTATGGGAAACCCTGGACTGGATGGACGCAATACCTGTTTCGAATCTAATCAAGTTGCGCAAGTATGCAGGTGTGATCTATGGCGGATTAGCCTTGGTGGCAGGGTTGACGATCCTGCTGGCTGCGATTGGCGTTTCCATCGTCTGGCTGGCGCTGCCCCTGGCGGCCTGGGCTGGTCTTTTGTTGCTGCGTGCAGGGCAGCCGGACGAAAAAAGGCTGGTACTGTTCCTGGTTGGCAGTGCATTATTCATGACGCTGTTTGTTGAAGTCTTTGTGCTGGAAGGCGATATCGGCCGGATGAACACTGTTTTCAAGTTTTATTTGCAGGCTTGGATCATGTTTGCAATCTCTGCTGCCGCGGCACTGTTTTGGCTGCTGCCGGTTGTATTGAAATACTGGTCAGGAATTTTGTCCAGAGTCTGGCTGATGATCCTGGGTACCCTGTTTTTCGCGGCCGCTTTGTTCCCTATCACTGCCGGGATTGACAAAGCCACGGATCGCATCAGTCAATATGCGTCTCACTCTTTGGACGGCATGACTTATATGCAGTCTGCGCAATACAGCGATCAAGGCGTGGATATGGACCTCAATCAGGATTACCAGGCCATCCAATGGATGCTGGAAAATGTTGAAGGATCGCCAGTGATCGTGGAAGGCAATACTCCTGAGTACCGCTGGGGCAGCCGGTTTACGATCAATACCGGGCTGCCCGGGGTTGTCGGCTGGAACTGGCACCAAAGGCAGCAGCGAGGTGTGGTTTCGTCAGAATGGGTAACGATGCGGGTTGAGGCGATCACGATGTTTTACACAACATCAAATCGCTCGGAGGTTGAAGATTTCCTGCGTCGTTACGATGTACAATATATCGTAGTAGGGCAACTGGAAAAAGCGTACTATCCAGGGCCTGGATTGAACAAGTTTGAAGACTGGGATGGCGATCTCTGGCAAGGTGTTTATCGTCAGGGAGATACAGTCATTTATCAGACCCTTCTCTATGATCATGAATAGATTTAATGACGGAAAGAGAATTTGTCCATGCTAGACATTTTGCTTTGGTATGTTCTTTTATTGGCGCTTGGTTGGCTGTCTTTTCCGATCGCTTACCGGCTGCTGCCAAATTTGCATGACCGGGGCTTTGCGCTGGCAAAGCCTTTAGGGATGCTTTTGTGGGGGTATGTCTTTTGGTTGATGGCCTCGTTGCAAATTGTACGCAATGACTTGGGCGGCGTATTGTTTGCATTGTTTCTGGTGATGTTGTTAAGTGTCGTCCTGATCAAGGGACAATGGCGCGAAATGCTGGCGTGGATTTCGGCAAATAAGAGAGTAGTAATCATCGTTGAAGTCCTGTTCCTGGTTGCATTTATTTTTTGGACTTATGTACGGGCGGGTTATCCTGATGTGACTGGTACCGAGAAGCCGATGGAAATGGCTTTCATCAATGCCATCTTGCGTTCGCCGACTTTCCCGCCGCGCGATCCCTGGCTGGCGGGTTATTCCATTTCCTATTATTACCTGGGGTATGTGATGGTGGCCATGCTTGTGCGCATGACAGGGACTGCGCCAGGCGTTGCCTTCAATTTGGCTTCTGCACTGTGGTTTGCACTGACTGCCGCCGCAGCGTATGGGATCGTCTTTAATTTGCTGGCCAAACGCCAAAGCCAGAAATCAAATGATGGGCCGATCAGGATTGGCGGGGCGCTGCTTGGGCCTCTGTTTGTGCTCCTTCTGGGAAACCTGGAAGGCGTGCTGGAAGTTTTGCATTCGGGGGGCATGTTTTGGAAACAAGACAGTACAGGAATGTGGCAGTCTCGGTTTTGGCGCTGGCTCGATATACAAGAATTGGTTAACCCGCCTACGCCACCTTTTACCTGGCAGCCGGAACGGAACGGGGGCATCTGGTGGTGGCGGGCATCACGCGTGCTGCAAGACTTTGACCTGGCTGGCACCAGTAAAGAAGTGATTGATGAATTTCCGTTCTTTTCTTACCTGCTGGCAGATTTGCACCCGCACGTCCTGGCGATGCCATTTGTGCTGTTGGCTGTTGGTCTGGCAATGAATATGTTTTTCCGACAGGATGGATTCAAGTATGGCGGCGAATCGTTGCTGAAATGGCTGATCAAATGGGCAACAGGCGATGAGGTGAATATCGAAGACCTTGCGCTGTACCAGTGGATGCGGCAAAGTGAATTCTGGCTGGTCGTGCTGGTGATGGGCGGATTGGCTTTCCTGAACACGTGGGTTTGTATGGTGCAGTCGTGGTATTGAAACGCGTGCAACAAGAGGGTTGGAAAGTAGAGCTGTTCTGGCTATTAATGCGTATAGGCATAGCCTTGGGCGTATTGGGCGTATTTGTGTATTTGCCTTTCTATACGGGATTTGCCTCTCAGGCGGGCGGGTTCTTATCGAGCCTGGCGTTTTTCACCCGCGGGATCCACTTCTGGGTGATGTTTGGCACCTTGCTTGTACCGATCAGTATTTATTTGATCTGGTTGTGGCTCGGTTCTGCCAACCGGAAAAAATTGTTTACTGGTTTGAAATTTGCGCTGGCATTGGTGGGTGGATTATGGTTGTTTTCTTTTTTGGCAGCGGCTGCCATGGTAGGACTACCGCAGTTTTTTCCATCTGCAGCCGGACTCAGAAACGGTGCTAATCTGTTAATGGAGTTGCAGGCAGGTCTGGATGGGTTTACCTTGATCGTTGGGTCTCTGGCCCGCAGGCTTTCTCAGCCAGGGACGTGGGTGACATTGATTGCTCTGCTGACACTGATCTGGGCGTTGATCAGCCGGTTCAGTGAGGTTGAAACCAGTGCTGTCAAAAAAGACAAGGGAAGCCTGCTCATCTCTGACGGTTTTGTGCTTGCTTTGTTGTTCGTGGGCGCTGGCCTTGTTTTGTTCCCGGAATTCATTTATTTGAAGGATCAATTCAGCACACGCATGAATACCATTTTCAAGTTTTACTTTCAAACATGGATCTTGTGGGGAATTGCCGCTGCCTATGCTTCGGTGGTTTTGTGGCGGGAACTGAAAAAAATATGGAAAGGGATATATGGCGCTGTCTGGGCGCTGCTGATTGTTTGTGCCCTCGCCTACCCGGTTTTTGGTCTTCGGTCACAAACCGGCGGCTTTCGGATGAAGGACCTGTCGCTGGACGGAACAGCGTATATTGGCGTTTATGCTCCTGAAGACTTAGCTGCAATACATTGGTTTCGCCAGGCTCCTGATGGCGTTGTTATGGAAGCTGTTGGCGGGAGTTATAGCGGGTATGCCCGTATGGCAACGCACACCGGTTTGCCCAATGTTCTGGGCTGGCCTGGCCATGAGAGCCAGTGGCGAGGCGGCGCAGAAGAAATGGGGTCCCGCCAGACTGATATTGAAACGGTTTATCAATCCAGCCGTTGGGAGGAGACTCAATTAATTCTAAAAAAATATCAGGTCAGGTATGTGGTAGTTGGTTCGTTGGAGCGCGGTGCTTATCGGGTGAATGACGCGAAATTTATTCAGCATTTGATCCCGGTGTTCTCTCAGGGAAATACGGTCATTTATGAAGTTCCAGAATACGAATCAATGTCTATATCATTAACTGCTAGAGGTAAGAACGAATGAGAGCGAAAAAATGGACGGTTGAGAGTGGTCTTTACTTATTGATCTTCTTGTTGGCTTTGGCTATTCGACTGATCCATCTTGGCAAGAATCCTTTGTCCGATGCAGAAGCAGACCTGGCTTTGCGCGCATTGGCACTTGCCAGAGGGCAGTCTGTGGAATTTGGAGCGCAATCCGGGTATGTTTTGCTCACCGGGAGTCTGTTCTATTTCTTCCGGGCAACCAATGTATTGGCGCGACTCGTGCCAGCTGTTGCAGGAAGTTTGTTAATTGGGGTTCCATTCCTCTTGCGAGAACAATTTGGCAAAAAGGCAGCTTTGTTGTTTGCGTTTTTTCTGGCAATTGACCCTGCTTTTTTGGCGGTTTCTCGCCAGGCAAACAGTTTGATCCTGGCGATTGCATTCTTGCTCCTGGCGGCAGCTTGCTTTTTGAAGAAACAGCCAGCAATATTTGGCATTTTCTGTGCGCTGGCTTTTTTGAGCGGTCCGGATTTATGGCCGGGATTGTTGTCTTTGGCTGCTGCCGGGGCATTCATTGTCATCCGGAAGAAGCGTTCCAGAGAAAGGTTTGCCCTCAACGAGATGAGGTTGGAAAACCCATTGGATTTTGCATGGCGGAAAGCTCTGGCGTGGTTTGCTGCCAGCTTCTTGTTGTTAGGGACAGTTTTCTTTTTTGTTCCTGCCGGCATCAGTGGAGCTGTTGCCAGCTTGCCAGCCTACCTGAGCGGATGGGAGCGCATTCCTAAGACCTCATTCCAGCGCATTTTCGTTGCTTTGCTCGTTTACGAAGCTCTGGGTTTGGTCTTCGGTGTGTGGGGCGCATTTGTCCAACCGAAAAAGGGCAATGATCCGGATCGATTTCTGCGGTTTTGGGCGATCACTGCGCTGGTTTTGGCTGTGGTGTATCCTGCACGCAGGGAGATTGACCTCATATGGGGTATGTTTCCCCTTTTGGGGTTGGCTGCTCGGCTGATTGCCCGATGGCTGGAATCTGAACCGGAACCACGGTGGATTGCTTATGTACTGGCGTTGGCTGTTACAGCATTAAGTATATTGACCTGGATGAATATGATTGGAATATCCAACCCAATGCTGCCAAGCATGGATTTGCAATTGCTCTGGATAAGACTGGCTGCCAGTTTGGCGGTCATTGCCATTGTTGTGCTACTGGTGGGATGGGGGTGGTCTGTTTCTGCGGCAAAATCCGGGTTTGTTTGGGGATTGGCAACGGTTGTGTTATTGTACACATTCTCGGCGAATTGGCATGCTGCTGGGCTCGGCCCGCATCCTGAAGCTGAATTGTGGCGCACGGGCCCGTATGCAGCTGATGCGGATTTGTTGGTGAAAACTGTTGGTGATCTTTCGTCGCAGCAAATTGGCGAGCGGACAGGAGTGGATGTTACTGTGCTTGGCGTGCCTTCGTCGGGGTTAGAATGGTTGCTGCGAGATCAAAATAATGTAAAATTTGTTGACTCTCTGTCGGTTGATGCGCAGCCTCCGCTGGTGATCACTGCTCACCAGGAAGAATTGGGGCTGGCCGCCTCATATTCCGGACAGGATTTTGTTTTGCAACAAGCACCTGCCTGATCTTTGCTGCTTCGCCCGGAGTGGATGGGTTGGATTAGCTTTCGCGAGGTAGTCTTTCAAGAGAATCTCGTTATTTTGTGGGCACGTTCGGATCTGTTCCCAACGGGAACGGATGCGCCGGCAGGCGAAAATTAAGGAAATATTCCTATAAGGATTAATAAAAAAGGTATGCAAGGAAAATGATGCTTCCAACGAAAATTGCCATCGATGGTCCAGCCGCTTCTGGAAAATCGACATTAGCTGAGAAGCTGGCAGAGTATATCAATTATATGTATTTTGATACGGGTGTGATGTACCGTGCGGTTACATGGGCGGCTTTGCAGCGTTTGGGTGCTGTGGATGATGAAGCAGCAGTAAGCGAGTTGGCTGAAAAGGTTCAGATTGATGTGCGTCCACCCAGCGAAAAGGATGGACGGAAGAATGACGTGTTTCTAGACGGTATGGATGTTTCGTGGGAGATTCGTACGCCAGAAGTGAACCAGGATGTTTCCGAGGTGTCTACGTACCAGGGGGTGCGGCGAGCGATGACAGAACAGCAGCGCAGGATTGGAGAACGCGGTTCGATGGTCATGGTGGGGCGAGATATCGGCACCGTTGTTCTTCCAGACGCGGATTTGAAAATATACCTGGATGCCTCAGCGGAGGAACGTGCCAAACGACGTTATCAGGAATTGGTTGGAAGAGATATGAAAGCTTCCTATGAAGAGATCCTGCTTTCTGTTGTCCGCCGCGACAATATCGATTCAACCCGTGCGATTGCACCGCTGCGCCCTGCAGACGATGCGATCATTGTTGATACGGACGGAAAATCCATTGAGGATGTGTTTGAAGAAGTAAAGATGCTGTTGAAATGAGTTATTTTACGCAGGTGAGGAGGATCCCATGTGCGATACGATTGTAGCGCTTGGCAATTCTACAGCGAATGGTGCTGTTCTTTTTGCAAAAAACAGTGACCGCGAGCCGAACGAGGCCCATGAAATATTGTTTGTGCCTGCGGCCCGGCATGTGCTGGGCGACCAGATCAAATGTACTTACATCACCATACCGCAGGTTGAAGAAACCTATGCCGTCTTGCTGGCAAAGCCATTTTGGATCTGGGGAGCTGAAATGGGCACCAATGAGCACGGGGTTACGATTGGCAATGAAGCGGTTTTTACCAAAGTAGGGTATGACAAAAAGCCAGGTTTGATCGGTATGGATTTCATCCGGTTGAGTCTGGAGCGTTCGAGGACTGCCGAAAGCGCACTGCAAACCCTGATCCAGTTGCTGGAAGTTTATGGGCAAGGTGGAAATTGTGGTTTTGCACATAAATTGTATTATCACAACAGTTACATTGTGGCAGATCCAGAGCAAGCCTGGGTGCTGGAAACTGCGGGAAGGCACTGGGCAGCCCAAAAGGTGCGAGACGTACGCAGTATATCCAATATCCTGACCATTGATGATGATTGGGATATGGCTTCTGCGGATTTAATTTCCTACGCAGAGGACAAAGGGTGGCACAAAAAGAGAGAGAAATTCAGTTTTAGTCGTTGCTATTCCGATATTCTTTATTCAAAATTTGCAGATGGCCGCCGTCGGCATGCGTACACGATGGAATCTCTTCAGACGTATAAAGGAGCATTGACGGTGCGGCACATGATGCGTTTCCTGCGTTCGCATGGAAAAGCTGACTCACCGGCATATCAGATTGACAAAGGTTTGACTGGTTCGAAGGTGTGTATGCACGCATCTTTTGGTCCGGTGCGCGGCAGCCAGACAGTTGGATCGATGGTATCAGAATTGCAACCAGATGGGTTGTGTACGCATTGGGTGACTGGGACAGCAGCACCCTGCACGGGCGTTTTTAAGCCGTTATGGCTGGATGCGCTTCCTGATTTTGGAAAAGCGCCAACGGGAGTATATGATCAGGCGAGCTTGTATTGGCAGCATGAGATGCTGCATCGTGAAGTGCTGCGGACTTATGACACGCGCCTGGCATCGTACAGCGACGAACGGGATCAGCTTGAAGAGAAATTCATCCGGGAGACTGAAGCGATTGTGGGTGCAGATACCCATCGCCGGCAGGAGCATGCCAACCGCTGCCTGGCAGAATCAAGGCAAGCCACAGATGGATGGATAGATCTCGCGAGAAAAGTGCCACCCGAAAAGGCGAAAGGTTTGTATGCCCTGGCTTGGCGGCAATTCAACCAACGGGCTTCACTCGAGATCAGGTAAACTGCGAATAGGGATTTACTAATAGCCCTGTTTTCAACGTATTAAAGCCGCCGCAGTGCTATAATTTTTTAAGGCGGTTATTTTTCATTTCGAACGGATCATCACTATGGGGTTGATCAGCGTTTTCAGCTTATTAAGCGATCCAGTATACATCGACC
>JAIOTF010000250.1 GCA_021107195.1 Anaerolineaceae bacterium
AGGACAAATATGACCTGATGCGCTTCGACAGCTCCGGCGCCATCACCACCGGCATGTTTGATGAGACCTGGCGCCGTTTCGTGGTCAAAATGGCCACCGGCTCCGGCAAGACCAAAGTGCTCAGCCTGGTGCTGGCCTGGTCGTTCTACCACAAACTCTATGAACCGGATTCGCAGCTCTCGCGCAATTTTCTGGTGATCACCCCCAACATCATCGTTCTGGACCGCATCTACAAAGATTTTCAGGGCCTGCGTATTTTCTTTGATGACCCCGTCATCCCCGATAACGGCATTGACGGCCATGACTGGCGCAATGATTTCCAACTGACCCTGCACATCCAGGATGAGGTACGCATCACCCGCCCCACGGGCAATATTTTTCTCACCAATATCCACCGCGTTTATTCCGGTGATGATCTTGCCCCCTCGCCGGACGATGAAGACACGATGGAGTACTTCCTGGGTAAAAAGCCCACCGGCGCCACCACCGATTCCAAGGTTGACCTGGGTATGATCGTGCGTGATATTGATGAATTGATGGTGTTGAACGATGAAGCCCATCACATTCACGATCCCCGCATGGCCTGGTTTAAGTCCATTGAAGATATCAATAATCGCCTGAAGCAGAAAGGGAAACAGATTTCTCTGCAAGTCGATGTTACCGCCACCCCCAAGCACAACAACGGCGCCATCTTCGTGCAGACCGTCGTCGATTACCCTTTGGTTGAAGCCATCTCGCAGAACGTGGTCAAACACCCCGTCCTGCCGGACGCCGCCAGCCGCGTCAAACTCACCGAACAGCAGAGCGCAAAATATACTGAAAAATATGCTGATTACCTGCACCTGGGGGTGACCGAATGGCGCAAGGCGTATGCTGAACATGCCAGGCTGGACAAAAAAGCAATCCTCTTCATCATGACAGACGACACCCAAAACTGTGATGATGTTGCCGCCTATCTGGAAAGCAGCTATGCCGATCTCAAAGATGCCGTCCTGGTCATTCATACCAAAAGGAACGGTGAAATTTCAGAAGCCAGATCAGGCAAGAGCAAGGAAGAACTGGATTTTCTCCGCCAGCAAGCCAACGACATTGACAGCCTGGACAGTCCTTATAAAGCGATCATCTCTGTGATGGTTCTAAAGGAAGGCTGGGACGTGCGCAACGTGACCACCATCGTCGGCCTGCGCGCCTATGCGGCAAAAAGCAATATCCTGCCTGAACAAACCCTGGGCCGCGGCCTGCGCAAGATGTACCCCGGCGGTGTTGAAGAATATGTCAGTGTGGTTGGCACAGATGCCTTTATGGATTTTGTTGAATCCATTCAGGCCGAAGGCGTCGTGCTGGAACACAGACCAATGGGAAAAGATAGTCAGCCTAATACCCCCTTGGTGATCGAAGTTGACACTGAAAATACCGGGAAAGATATTGAAGCATTAGATATTGAAATTCCGGTGCTCACTCCGCGCATCTACCGTGAATATAAAAACCTCAATCACCTCACTGTGCAACAAATGGAATTTCAGACGATTGAATACCTGCAATTCAGTGAGAAAGAACAGCGGGAAATCGTTTTCAAAGACATCACAACAGGAAAAGTTACCCATACTACCATTTTGGACAATCTTGCGGCGGCCGATTGCCGCAGCGTTATTGCCTATTTCACCCAGACAATCATGCGGGAGCTGCGATTGGTCAGCGGCTATGATATTCTCTATGGACTGGTAAAGCCATTCGTCCAAAACCAATTGTTTGGCCAAACAGTAGAATTGGAAAATGCTAACACTTTGCGCAATCTTTCTGAACTGGCCGCAACGAAAACGGTGATCGAAACCTTCAAGCGTGAAATCAATAAACTCACCGTGCAGGATAAAGGCAACGCAGAGATCCGTGACACCATCAAGCTGCGCCAAACCCGTCCCTTCGTTGCCAAAGATCAGGGATATATCGTTTCCAAGAAAAGCGTCTTCAACCGTATCATTGGTGACGGTCATCTGGAATTACTTTTTGCCAGTTTCCTCGAAGACTGTACCGATGTAGTTTCCTACGCCAAAAATTACCTGGCCGTTCACTTCACATTGGATTACGTCAAAGCGGATGGCAGTATTTCCAATTACTACCCCGACTTCATCGTCAAACTCACTAATGGCCGCATCGTGATCGTGGAAACCAAAGGCCGGGAAGATTTGGATGTGCCGCTGAAAATGGAACGCCTCAAACAGTGGTGCCGGGACATCAATCAAATTTCATCTGTGGAATACGACTTTGTTTTCGTAGACCAGGAAAGCTTTGAACACTACCATCCCACATCTTTCAGGCAGTTGGAGCAAAGTTTCAGAGAGTATAAATAGAGGGGAAATAAAACCGCGCCCGCATTGTCGTTGCGAGAAGCGGCGAAGCCGCGACGAAGCAATCCCCAACACAGGCAGGGAGATTGCCACAGTCGCCGCAAAGCGGCTCCTTCGCAATGACACAACCCCTTAACCACCCCTTAACACAAAACCGGAACACCAGGGCTTACGCATGAAAAAAGGTAGAAAATGAGAGGAAAAACCAATTACCTGCTCCTCAAAGCCTGAAAGAGGGCTTCAAAGAATTGTCGAACCCTCAAATAGAGAAAAAACAGCCCACAAA
>JAIOTF010000083.1 GCA_021107195.1 Anaerolineaceae bacterium
CGTGCATTTTGCGGTGGATACCGATGAAGTGTGGATGACTACCCGCCTGGATGGCAAACATACCCAGTACCTGCCTTTCAATCAGGGATACAACCGCGGCGCGGGCAACCCTCCCAACCCAAACGGGCATCGCACGGCCTACCTGTGGGAGCAGGTCTGGGAACGGGACAACTGGCTAGAGATTATCGCCCGTTTCATTCACCTGGAGCAAAAGGAAGTCAAATTTGGGGGGAAGTCGATCAAAAAAGAGACTCTCATCTTCCCGCGCTATCATCAATTGGATGTAGTACGCAAGCTGGTTGCCCACGCCAGAGAGAATGGCCCTGGCAATAATTATCTGATACAGCACTCGGCGGGCAGCGGCAAGAGTAATTCCATCGCCTGGCTCGCTTATCGGCTTTCCAGCCTGCACAACGCCGCCGACGAGCGTATTTTTAACTCGGTTGTTGTTGTCACCGACCGGCGTATCCTCGATCAACAATTACAGGACACCATCTATCAATTCGAACACCGTCAGGGGGTAGTGCAAAAAATCGATCAGCACTCCACTCAACTGGCCGAAGCGCTTACCAGCGGTGCCAATATCATCATCACCACGCTGCAAAAATTCCCCTTCGTCCTGGATAAAATCGATGAACTGACCCAGCGCAATTACGCCGTTATTGTGGATGAAGCCCACAGCTCGCAGGGCGGCGAGATGGCCAAGGCGATGAAAGAAGCCCTGACCGTGATCGATATGGATCGGATCATCCGCGAAGCCCCTGCGGGATATGCTTCGGAAGAAGGAGAGGACGACCCCGAAGACGAGATCCGCAAATCTATGCTGGCGCGAGGCAAGCAGCCCAACCTGAGCTTCTTTGCCTTTACCGCCACCCCCAAGCCCAAGACCCTGGAGGTCTTCGGCACTCCCGACGCCGAAGGCTTGCCGCCTGAACCGTTTCATCTTTATTCAATGCGCCAGGCTATTGAAGAAGGCTTTATTCTCGATGTACTTCAGAATTACACCACCTACCAGACCTATTTCAGATTGTCGAAAGCTATCGAAGATGATCCTGACCTCAACAAACGTAAAGCTGCCCGCGCCATCGCTCGCTTTGTCTCCCTGCACCCGCATAATTTGGCGCAGAAAACTGAAATAATGATTGAGCATTTTCGTCAATGTGTCATGCCCAAGATCGGGGGCAAGGCCAAAGCGATGGTGGTAACTTCATCGCGTCCGCACGTGGTACGTTACAAAGAGCACTTCGATGCTTACCTGGAGGAAAAAGGGTATAGGGAGATCAAGGCCCTGGTTGCCTTTACTGCGTTCATCGATCGCGAAACAGGGATCCAGTACACCGAAGCAGAAATGAACGGTTTTGGCGAGCGTGAACTGCCCGGAAAATTTAACACCAGCGAATACCAGTTGCTGCTGGTTGCCGAAAAATACCAGACTGGTTTCGACCAGCCTTTGCTTCATACCATGTATGTCGACAAGAAATTATCCGGGGTGCGGGCGGTGCAAACCCTGTCGCGCCTTAATCGTATCCACCAGGGCAAAGAAGATACCTTCGTGCTGGATTTTGCCAACACCGAAGAAGAAATCCTCGCGGCTTTTCAGCCCTATTACGAAAAAACCATCCTTTCAGGCACCACCGACCCCAACAAACTGTATGATCTGAAAGCCCAGATCGAAGAATACCGGATCATCTGGCCCAGCGAAGTAGAGACCTTCGCGCGGGCATTTTTCAAGCGCCAGGTGCAGCGTACCCGCCAGGATCATGGCGTGCTCAACAGCGCCATAGATCCTGCCGTAGACCGTTTCCGGGCTTTGGCGGACGATGAGAAAAAAGAAGATCTTAAAAACACTCTGAAAGTATTTGTGCGCACCTATGCTTTTCTGGCCCAGATCATGCCATTTTCTGATATTGGGTTAGAAAAATTCTATGCCTATACCCGCCATTTGTTGAATAAACTACCTAAGCGCAACCAGAGTGAAATCTATCGCTTACAAGATGAAGTCGCGCTTGAATATTACCGGCTGCAAAAAATCAAAGAAGGGAAAATTGAATTACAGAAAAACTTCGATGCACCACTTGATCCCCTCTCTGAAGCAGGTGACCGCAAGGAAAAGGATATTCAGGCTAAATTATCAGAGATCATCGAAATACTGAATCAGCGTTTTGGAACCGAGTTCACCGAAGCAGACCGTTATTTCTTCAGCCAAATTGAAGAGGAACTCATTCAGGACGAAACGCTATCGCAGCAAGCCCGAAACAATTCAATAGACAATTTCAGATACGGTTTTGCCGATGCCTTTTTGAATAAACTCATCGAGCGCATGGATACCAATCAGGAAATCTTTGGCCGCATCATGGATGATGAGGAATTTGGTAGTCTGGTTAGAGATTGGATGCTGAAAAAAGTTTATAGTCGAATGAATGAAAGTCCGGGCTAGAAGCTGGTTGTCTTTATATTTTTGAGACAATACCCTGTCTTTCTCGAAAACAGATACTGCGGTCACGCTTCTCGTGCGGCTGCAGCATTTGTTAATCCTACGCAAGCTTCTTCTCTCCCCTCGCCATCCCCAAAAACATGACAGCGCCCATCAGGGCCATGATACCGCCGCCATACCCAATCGACACAGGGGCAAGGATTGCGGCACCTCGATTGTTGTATACTGAGGAAAAGTGATGACAAGTTTTTAGGAGGTGTTGTTTGAAAACTTCCCATAGAATGCTGGTTTGTATGATGGTTTTTGCTTTGGTAACCGGATGTTCCGGAAAAACCGGTTCGCGTGTGGAGTGGCCTGAACCAGTGGAGGAAGTATCAACATTGGAGTTGGAGGAGCCGATGGAGGAAACGGCATCCCCAACCGAGGAGGTTTTGGCGACCAGAACTCCACCGCCTTTTTGTGAAGATCAACGCGTCCAGGAATTTGCAGAGCGTTTTGTTTGGGCGGTACAAACAGAGGACGGTGAGTGGTTGGGCGGGGCGATCACAAACAGGGGCGGCTTGAACATTCGTCTCGAGTGGTGGAATACAAACGTACATTTTTCAAAAGACGAAGCAACACAACTTTTCAATGATGAGACTTCTTATGATTGGGGTATCGCCGATGGCAGTGGGGCGCCGGTGAAAGGAAGTTTCATGGAGATCGTGCAGCCCAAGCTGTTGGATGTTGTTGAAGGTGAATACGTTTTTCGCTGTGACACGTTGGAGCCCGGTGTTGCCAGCGGACCATCCGCGGGTTTGGTGGAATGGCCGGAGGATATCCCCGCCCGGCATACCATCGCTATTTATCGGCCGGCGCCAGCAGATCAGGATTTGGATTGGCGCACGTGGGTGTTGGGCTTTGAATATATTGATGGCATCCCTTACATTTCTTATCTGGTGCAATACCATTGGGAGATATAGCATCTTCGCACGAATGCGAGGTGCAAACAATTTCATGTTAGAATCAAGCCGTTATTTCATAATTTAGAACGAGGTGATACCAATGCCAGAAGAACCCATCCTGGTTGCAGTTGCTTGGCCTTATGCCAATGCGGAGATCCATGTCGGAAACCTGACCGGTGCCTATTTACCGGCGGATATTTTTGCCCGTTACCAGCGTTTGCGCGGACGCAAGGTGTTGATGGTTTCGGGTTCCGATTCACATGGTACGCCGATCACGGTACGGGCTGATGCAGAGGGATCAATACCCGTGGATGTGTATCAGCGGTTTCATGAAGGCTTTCTGGACCTCTTCCTGAAGGCGGGAATCACCTATGACCTGTTCACCAGCACGCACTGCGAAAATCATTTTGATATTGCGCAGAATGTTTTCCTGGCCTTGAAAGAAAACGGCTTTTTGTATAAAGCCACGCAGGAGCAGTGGTACGCACCCATCCAGAAAAGGTTTTTGCCTGACCGGTATGTGGAAGGTACCTGTTATAAATGCGGTTATGATGGTGCGCGCAGTGACCAATGTGACCAATGCGGAAGCTTGTTGGAAGCGGGAAAATTGCTCAACCCGCGTTCAAAGATAGATGGTTCAACGCCTGAACTGCGTGAGACAGAGCACTTCTTTCTTGATCTCGGTACGCTCCAGTCTGAGGTTGTTAAATTCCTGCAGGAGCGGGAAGATTACTGGCGGCCGAACGTGGTGCGCCAATCTTTGGGACAAATTCAGGCAGACAGCCTGCGCGGCAGGCCGATCACCCGTGATCTGGAATGGGGTATCCCTGTCCCGATTGAAGGTTGGAATGGCAAGTGTTTGTATGTGTGGTTTGAGGCCGTGATCGGGTATCTTTCGGCATCATTGGAGTGGAGCAAGCTGAATGACCAGCCCGAGGCCTGGCGCGATTGGTGGAAGAACACTGATTCGCGCACTTACTACTTTATCGGCAAGGATAATATTCCGTTCCATGCCATCATCTGGCCGGCAGAGTTAATGGGAATGCGTACAAAGTTCGATGAATTGATTGGTTCAGAACCTGCAGTCGATTTTGTGCTGCCGTATGATGTTCCGGCGAATGAGTTTATGAATCTGGAAGGCAAGAAAATTTCCGGCAGCCGTAATTGGGCTGTGTATGTGCGTGACTTTTTGACACGCTATGATCCGGATGCCCTGCGCTATTATCTGACTGTTGCCATGCCTGAGAGCAAGGATACAGATTGGGACTGGAAGAGTTTCCAGACCCGCAATAATGATGAATTGGTTGCCACCTGGGGTAATCTGGCAAACCGCGTACTTTCTTTCACGTACAAGCACTGGGAAGGTTTTGTCCCCGAGCCTGGTAATCTGGAAGTTGGTGACCTGGCGCTGATCAAGACGATTGACGAGGGCTTTGAATCGGTTGGAAAGGAGCTGGAAGCGGTTCATTTGCGGGCTGCTTTGGCTGAGGCGATGCGCCTGGCATCTGTAGTGAACAAATACCTCGATCAGACTGCCCCCTGGAAATTGATCAAAACTGATCGGGACGCGGCAGCCCGTGTGGTATATACAGCACTGCGCGCGATCGACTCATTGAAGGTTATGTTCTCGCCGTTCTTGCCCTTCACTTCTGAAAAATTGCATACTTTCATGGGGTATACGGAGCCTATGTTTGGTGAACAAAGCGTGGAGACCATTCAGGACAGCATCGGCGAGCATACCGCTTTGCGCTATCACCCCGAAAAAGCCACGGGAAGCTGGACACCCAGCCAGCTCGCACCTGGGCAGGTTATGGTCCAGCCTGTACCGCTCTTCAAGAAGCTGGATGCGAGCATTGTGGAAGAAGAACGGGGTAGATTGGGGTAAGCTAACAGCCTATTGTTTTCAGCACCTCTCACATTTTCTGTGTGGGAGGTTTTTCTTTAATCAAGGGATAGGGATGTTCATGGATGGAACCTGAAAAGGCGCATTTGATCGCCTGTGCAATGGTTTGGCAAGAAGTGGAGGTATTTTTGCGCTTGGATTGTGTTTGAAAAATTTACCTGCGAAGCGGTAAAGGGGCTGCGTTTTGAAGATATCCTGGTCATTCCGCCTGGTGAAGCAGTGACGGAAGAACCATTTTATGAGATGCGTTGAATTTTTGTACTGGCCCCGGAATTTCCAGGGATTGGTTTCTTTAAGGGGCTTACTTCCTTTGCAAGCGCACTTGGTGCAGATTCAGCAGATCGGTTAATTTCTTTAGAGAGGGAATTTTTTTGCGGTCGGCACTTATTCCGGTTTCTATAGCTGTCCAGGTTAAGTCGGCAATATCATAAGCTGCATTGGGTTTCCCTAATTTGCGAGCGTTTTCAGCGCGGGTCTTTAAGATGGCACCATCGTTCATCATCCAGTGCGAAATCAATTCAAGGATTTCCACAGGGTTTTGCGCCAGATCGCCAGCCTGGTTATTTACGACGTATTCCATATTTCCGGTTTCCTGTCCAGAGATGAAATCTGCCAGCATAATTGGCAGTCCGCTGGCTAATGATTCAGTGGTGATAAGGCCTCCGGCTTTACAGATGATGGCGTCTGATGCGCGCATCATGGCTGGTATCTCATCAGTAAATTCATAGAGATGCACCGGTACATGCCAATTTGTCTTTTCTAAATGGGAAAATAATAGTTCATCGTTTCCGGCGACGGCTGCAATTTGAAGCGGTTGTCCGAAATGATTGAGAATATTCAAGGCATTTGTCAGTTTCTCAACGCGTCGGCTGCCGACAGCCAGAAATGTTGGCAGATTGATATCCCACCCCAATTCATTACGAATTTCTTCTTTCGAGCGAGTTTCGTTGGCGATCCTGGGATGCACGGGAATGCCTGTAATATGGATTTTATTTGAATCGAGCGCATGTTGCAGTGCCAGAGATTTGAGGGCAGGGGTAGCAACGGTAATGATAGCGGCAGCATTGTTGAACCATAGGCGATGAACGGTTGCCAGGTCGGTGATGACAGTTACCAAAGGAATCGATAATCGTTCGATGGTGAATACGGCGGAAAGCGGTGCTTGATAAACGGGATAGGTGGTGACCACAGCATCCGGCTGGTATTGATGAAGAAGGTCACGCATAACTTCGTATAGCAAACTGGTGGTTGAGCTTTCCACAATGGCACCAGGAATCGCAGTATCACTTGCCTCATAGCCAAGTTTGTATATTTTGGGGATGTTCAGAATGATGCGGTCATAGTCTGTCTGGCTTTCCCTGAGAAGGGCAGGGGTGCGTTTATCGTTTAAGGGATTGACCATGAAAACCTGGCAATTTTGCTCATATTTGTCTTGCAAGGCAGCAACAATCGCTTTTGCTGCGCTGCGATGACCAAAACCGGCATCGGCGGTGAGAACCAATACTTTCTTTTTGCCTGATATAGAAAGTGAATTACTAGTACACTTAGGCGTAAAAGGCAAACAAGTTGTCAAAAAAGGTTGACGGAAGGGGTAGCAGTTAGTAAACTAAGCTAAAAACTGAAAGCAGGGAATAAGGAATGCCGACACCAAAAGCCACAAAA
>JAIOTF010000299.1 GCA_021107195.1 Anaerolineaceae bacterium
ATATGCAGCCCAATTTCGAACACGGTATAATTTCTTTGGGCAAGAGCGTGGTTTTTTCTTATTGTTTGTCATAAACTAAGAATACCCGCTCTTTGCCCTCTTTGTCTAGCTTTTATGCACCAACGCCGTCTGGGAGTATAATTCACAAGGTCTTATAAACTTCAAAACGAAGGAGAACGCTTGAAATCAACGCTCATTATTGGATACGGCAATCCCGACCGGCAGGACGACGGTGCAGCCTGGTATATTCTCAACGCGTTGGCCTCCCATTTTGGCTGCGAAGAAATTCCCAGCACAGATGAAGGCTTGGAACCCAATGACTGTTCCCCCGCGTTCATCTTTTCCCTGCAATTGGTGCCCGAGTTGGCAGAAACAATTTCCAAATATGACCGGGTTTGTTTTGTGGATGCCCACACGGAAAACATCGCTGATGAAATTCAATTCATCGAGATCAACGCTGCGTTTCAACGATCGCCTCTTACCCACCACATGACCCCTCAAACTGCTTTAAGCATTGCCGAAACGCTTTATAACCGCTGCCCCAAATCGATCCTGTGTTCCATTCGAGGGTATGAGTTTGGCTTTGATTCTCAATTGTCTGCTCGCACAAAGGAATTGGCAGACCAGGCCGTGCAGAAAATCATAGCCTGGGTGGAAGAGTCCTGAAAATGAAATTAGCAATTCATATCATATTTACCCGATTTCACTCATTTTGGTATAATTAAACGATGCATGAATTATCTGTAACCGAAAGTATTTTGAATATCGTTAAAAAACACGCTGCCCAGGCAGATGCCAAACAAGTAACTGGTATTCATATCGTGATAGGCGCTTTGTCTTCCATTGTGGATGATTCCGTCCAATTTTATTGGGATATCATCGCACAAGAAACAATTTGCGCAACCGCAAATCTTCATTTTAAACGGGTCCCCGCAACACTGAACTGCCAGGATTGCAACCACTCCTACACCATCGAAGATGAATTAACACCCTGTCCCAAATGCGGCAGTATTAATATCAAAATAGTCAGTGGCGAAGAATTTTGGCTGGAAAGTATTGAAATTGAACGATAAAGGAGTTTTTTAGATGTCACCCGAAAGTGTACCAGTCGTAGAAAAAATCATGGATGCCAATGACCAGGTCGCCCTGCTCAACCGCAAAATACTGGACGAGGCTGGGGTTTTTGCAATTAATATCATGGCTTCACCTGGCGCCGGAAAAACCAGCACCATCCTGCGCACTATTGAAGCTCTGGCTTCTGAAGTACGTATTGCCGTCATTGAAGGCGATACCGCTCCGGTAACGATTGACTCAGACAAAGTGAAAGCAGTTGGTATTCCCGCAGTTCAGATTAATACCGGCGGAAGCTGCCACCTGGATGCTCCCATGTTGACCCGCGGCCTTGAAAAAGTCGATCTCAACAGCATCGATTTGCTGATCATTGAAAACGTAGGCAACCTGATATGTCCAGCAAGCTTTAAATTGGGCTCACATGCCAACGTTGTCGTAGCCAGCATTCCTGAAGGCGATGACAAGCCCTATAAATACCCCAACATTTACCGCGGCCTGGAAGTGATGATCATCAACAAGATTGACCTGTTGCCGTACGTTGATTTCAACATGGAATACTTCCGCAACGGCGCAAAGATATTGAATGAAAATCTTGTCTTCTTCCCCGTCTCCTGCAAAACCGGTGAAGGCGTTTCAAAGTGGACCAACTGGCTGAAGAATCGGATTAAGCAGCAAAAAGAATTGGCGAAATAGGACAAGGCCTTCTTGAAGTAAACTGGCATTTTTCACTATCAAAATGTCAGCTTTGAATGGTAGTATTTTAATGACTGAAACTGTTGGACGCAAGATCAATATCAAAGGGGTTGTGCAAGGGGTGGGCTTCCGCCCCTTCGTTTATACGCAGGCTGTTCAAAATAATCTGACAGGTTGGGTTCGCAATACCTCCAGGGGTGTGGAGATCGAGATCAACGGCTCTGCACAAGCCGTTCAGGTATTTGTCAATGCGCTGCGCAACAATCCTCCCTCGCTGTCAAGAATTGACAAACTCACGGAAACCCCTTGTTTACCTGATGGCTATGCGAAATTCGAGATCGTCGCCAGCAAGCCCAAGCCGGGAGATTTCATCCCCATCTCTCCTGACGTGGCCCTTTGCGAAGATTGTATCAATGAGCTGTTCGATTCTTCCGACCGGCGATTTCGCTACCCCTTCATCAACTGCACAAACTGCGGGCCTCGCTTCACAATCATAAAAGACACACCATATGACCGTCCCCAAACCACCATGGCCGGCTTTACCATGTGTCCTGATTGCCAGCGAGAGTACGAAGACCCGCTTAACCGCCGCTTTCACGCCCAGCCCACTGCCTGCCCTGCTTGCGGGCCACAAATCTGGTTCGAAGCGGATGGTCGCATCCTCAATCAACGGGAAGACGCCCTGCAAACTGCACGCACCTGGCTGCAGGAAGGCAAGATTTTGGCGATCAAGGGCCTGGGCGGTTACCACCTTGCCTGTGACGCGTCCAACCATGAGGCGGTAGCCGAATTAAGAAACCGGAAAAAACGCTCTGACAAGCCCTTTGCCTTAATGGCGTTTGACGTTGAAAGCGTTCAACGTCATTGCCAAGCCACCGAAGAAGACCGTCAACTGCTCACTTCCCGCCAGCATCCCATCGTCCTTCTTGAACGCTTGCCGGAATCGCCGATTGTTGAAGCGGTTGCTCCTGCGCAAAAGACGCTCGGTTTCATGCTGCCCTACACCCCGCTGCACCTATTGCTCCTCGAGCCCGCGCCAGGGTTCCCTGACGCCCTGGTTATGACCAGCGGTAATATGAGTGAAGAACCCATCGCCTACACGGATGAAGACGCTGCCCAACGTCTCTCGCCAATCGCAGATGGCTTCCTGATGCACGATCGCCCCATCCACATGCGTGTCGACGATTCTGTTGCCCGCGTTTTCAAAACCGGCCCGCAGCTTCTACGCCGCGCCCGTGGATATGCGCCGGACACCACTCAACTTCCTCATCCCGTTCCGCCGATTTTAGCGACTGGCGCAGAACTAAAGAACACTTTCTGCTTAAGCCGGGAGCAATACGCATTTTTGAGTCACCATATTGGCGACCTCGAAAATTACGAAACCCTTGTTTCCTTCGAGTCCGGAATCAACCATTACGAAAACCTTTTCCGTGTCTCTCCCCAAATGATCGCTGTTGACCTGCACCCAAATTATCTCTCCACGCGCTATGGTAGGCAGCGCTCCGGGGAAAACAACCTGCCGCTGGTCAGTATCCAGCACCACCATGCCCACCTGGCTGCCTGCCTGGCAGACAACGGCTGGAATTCAACGGATCCCGTCATTGGGTTGATTTTTGACGGCACAGGCTACGGAACAGATGGAGCAATCTGGGGTAGTGAGGTACTCTTTGGCGGCTATGAAAACTTCCAAAGAAAATACCACCTCGCTTATACCCCTCTTCCAGGCGGAGATTTATCTATTCGCAAACCAGCCCGAATGGCCCTGGCCCACCTCTGGCAAGCCGAGCTGGAATGGGAAGCAAACCTCGCCCCGATCCAGGCGCTTTGCGCACAGGAAAGGTCTCTGCTTCGCGCTCAATTGGAAAACAATATCAACACCCCGCTTACCTCCAGCATGGGACGCCTGTTTGACGCCGCGGCCGCATTGGCTGGCGTCCGCCAGGAAGTTAATTATGAAGGCCAGGCTGCCATTGAATTCGAAATGATCGCTGATACCCGGGAAAACGGGGCCTATCCATTCTCGATAGAGGAAAATCAGATTTCCTCTTTACCGCTCTGGCGAGCCATGCTGACAGATATCCAGCAAGCCATCCCTCCAACCATCATTTCGGCTCGTTTCCACAACGGCATTGCCGCTCTGAATCACCAGCTTTGCTTGG
>JAIOTF010000285.1 GCA_021107195.1 Anaerolineaceae bacterium
AAGTTGAAAAGATACCAATCTGTGTTGGCAAATAAAATGGCTTTCATAAACGCTCTTCCTAAGCTTCCAGCCAAGTCTGGAACATGAGCACCGCCCACAGCGGGTACTGCCAGTTGCGCCTGCCGTTGAGGTGCTCATCCCATTTCCGCCGGATGGGGGCAGGATCAAAGAAACCCTCGCGGCGCAGACGGTCTTCCGCCAGATAGCTCTCGGCCCAATCACGCAGCGGTTCGCGCAGCCAGGCATCAATGGGAATAGCAAAGCCCATCTTGGGGCGCTCAATCAGGGCCGGCGGCACATATTGATATAACACCTGACGCAGCAGCCATTTGCTCTGACCTCCGCGCAATTTGTAGGACATAGGCAGGCGCCAGGCAAATTCAACCACGCGGTGATCGTCAAGCAAGGGCACGCGTCCCTCCAGGCTGACGCCCATGCTGGCCCGGTCAACCTTGACAAGAATATCATCCGGAAGGTAGGTGACCAGATCCATGAACATCATCCAATGGGCAAAATCCGGAACATTCGCCCAGGCAGACGGGTCGTTGAGCAGGGTCAAAGGTTCATGGGTGCGCAACACAACCTGCTCGGGCTGTTTCCACTGCGATACAAGCTGGCGATAGACTTCCTGCGGGCTGTCAACGCCGAGCACATCCCCCAGTTTTTGCACTTTGTCGGCCAACAATGGCTGGCGCGGTGCCAGCGGCCCCAAGCGGCGAGCCAAAGTCTGCCAGCCCTCCGGCGGCAGGATGGATAAAAGCCCCCGCAGCGTGCGGCGCCCAAACGGGGGCAAGCCGCCCACCCGATTCCAGATGCGATCCGTCCAGGTGTAACGGTTGTAGCCGGCGAAGAGTTCATCACCGCCATCGCCGGACAAGCTGACGGTAACATGCCTGCGGGCAAGCTGCGATACCAGATAGGTGGGAATCTGCGAAGCATCAGCGAAAGGCTCATCATACAGCCGTGGCAGGTGTGGTACAACGTCCAGCATCGCCCGGGGAGACAGATACAATTCGGTATGCTCGGTGCCCAAATGGGCAGCCACCTGCCTGGCGTACTGTGCCTCGTCATAGCCAGCTTCATGGAAGCCGATGGAGAAAGTTTTAACTGGCTGACTGCTCTGGGCCTGCATCAGCGCCACCACAGTAGATGAATCTACGCCGCCGGAAAGGAAGGCCCCCAGGGGCACATCGGCAAGCATGCGTTTTTGAATACCATCCCGCAGCAGGGCATCCAGCTCCTGACGGGCTTCTTCTTCACTTCCAGTGTAACCCTGGCGCACGCCATCTTCGGCGACCTGTCGGGCAGACCAGTAAGTTTCGATATGCGCTTCCTCGTGCAAATGGTCTGCCGTCAGGGTCAGGATGGTGCCGGGCGGCTGCTTGTGAATGCCCTGATAGATGGAAAAAGGCGCCGAGACATAGGCAAAACGCAAAAAGAGAGAAAGTACATCGCGGTCAATCCCGGCCTGAAAAGCAGGATGGGCACGCAGCGGTTTCAGTTCAGAGCCAAAGAGGAAAACACCGCCGCTCCAGCCATAATAGAGGGGCTTGATGCCCAGACGGTCACGCACCAGATGCAAATGCCGCTCGGCACGATCCCACAACGCAAAAGCGAACATGCCATTGAAACGCTTCACGGCGGCGGTCAGCCCCCACTGGCAAATGGCTGCCAGCATCACTTCGGTATCCGACGTACCGCGGAAGCTGTGACCGAGTGCGGTCAGTTCTGCACGCAACTCGAGGAAGTTGTACACTTCCCCGTTGAAGACAATCACATAGCGGCCATCGGTGGAAGACATTGGCTGGTGCCCCGTAGGCGACAGGTCAACGATCGACAGGCGGCGGAAGCCAAGCGCCAGGCCGGTCTCTGCGTCTGTCCAGGCGCCGTGATCGTCCGGGCCGCGGTGAGAGATGGTCAGAGCCATGCGATGGACCGTGTCGTGCAGAGCGGCACCATCACTGCCGCGGCGCGGGTCCCAAAAGCCGGTAATGCCGCACATACTAGCGCCCTCCTGCCGCGGCCAGTTCACGGTACAGGGCGGCATACTGCCCGGCCACAGCTGGCAGGCTGAAGTTGTCCTCAATGCGCTGGCGGGCGGCCGCACCCAGGGCGGCGCGTTCCTCTGCAGGCAGACTGAGCAGCTCCAGCCAGGCGGCAACCAAAGCTTCGGGATCGCGCGGCAACACAACTTTGCCTGTTTTACCCAAGATTGCAGCAGCATCGCCAACATCCGTCGCTACAAAGGGCACTCCGCAAGCCATCGCTTCACCTAATACGTTCGAAAAAGCTTCACCATACGCTGAGGAAGAAGTTGCCAGATCCAAAGCGGCAGTGATCGCAGGCACGTCCGTGCGCCGTCCCAGTAAATGAAAGACGGATTGCAGCCCATTGGCGGTGATCCATGCCATCAATCCTTGATTTTCGTTGGTCAATCCCTCGCCGCACAGCACAAAGTGCACATCCTGCCGTTCAGCATGCAGCAGGCCAGCAGCCTCAATCATGGTCAGATAATCCTTCTGCGGGTCAAAGCGTCCCACTGCCCCAATCAAGACCGTTTCCGGAGGCAACTCCAGTTCGGTACGCAAAAACTTCCGGGCAGAGGCGTCAGGCCGAAAAAGCGAGAGATCAAAGCCATTGGGGATAACCAGCATGCGGTCGGCAGCATATCCCAGCCCGGCATGCAGCTTCAGCGCCGTATCAGAACAGGAGACGATCTTCACCGGCCAGCGGCGGGAGAACCGGGCACAAGCATGCACCGTCCAGTACGTGCTGCGTTTGCTGGTTGTGGGATTCAGGACGCTGTTGCGGATATTCCACACCAGCGGAGGGCGCTGGGCCAGACGCGTCACCAACCCGCCCAGTAAGTCAGCATGATACATCCAGGTTTGCACCACCTGCGGCTGGCCGTCACGCAACAGGTGCGCCAGCCTGAACATATCCATCGGTCGGGGAAAACCGGGACGCATACCCAATCCATCCACCGGCACACCCAAAGTGCGTATCCGTTCGCCAACCGAGCCAATGTTGGTCAAGGAAATGACCCGCGAAGAAAATTCTTTCGGGTCAAGCGCCGAAAGAAGCTTGTAAAGCATCATCTCTGCGCCGCCCATATCAAGATCGGTAATAATATGAGTCACCCGTAAGGGATCTGTCATGCCAGCTTTCCTTTGCCATTAGCGGCAATGTGTGACAAAAAGTCCAGGCGAATCTGCTCCTTGCTGCACTTGTCGAGCAATGGGAAGATGGCCTTGCGATCGACACGTTTCCCCTGCATCCCCAGCGCAAATTCGCGGATATCAGATAAATGTGTACGTAGATTATCTTCGGTATTTGGGATTTTCTGAATAAATTCCAAGCCGCATGATCGCAAATCGGTGTCATCATAAGCCAGTAATACAGGAATACCATACGCCAGGTACTCGCGCACCTTGAGCGGTGAAGCTTCTTCCATACCCTTGCGATGCAGAGCGAGGGTACCGATGCCAACATCCGCCCGGGCGAGGATCGGCTGGTAAGCGCTACGATCCAGGAAACCGTGCAGATGCACATTGGACGGCACGCTCTGCCCCACAAAATGTTCTGGTGCGCTGCCAATCAGGTCAAATTCAAAATCCGGGCAGGCCTCAGCCAGCCAGAACAGTTTGTCCAGCCCTTGCCAGGGATTATCGGGCACGCCGATGTAGGCCAGGCGCGGGGCGGGATTGTGCGGAGCTGGCAGGGGTTCATACTGGCGCAGGTCAATGCCATTGGTCAGCACCTGGATCGGTTTGCCGTACCTGGTGTTGGAGGGATGCTCGCCAATCTCGTGACTGACAGCCAGAAAACCGGCAGCGTGGCCGTAGACATAGTCACGGGTCAGGCGGTGTACGCCAAAATGAAAAATTCCACGCATGCGGTATTCGATCACATCCAGAGTGTTCAATTCCTGCACCACCGGGGCGATGCGAAACAGGCGGTGCAGGGGGTAGGTGTAGATGCCGGAGCGCATATAGACCACATCCGGCTGGAAGTCAGCCACAGCCTGCAGCATGTGCCCAAGCTGGCGCGAGCGGTCGATCTCGCGGCGCAAGCCGCGCTGCCCGAGGCCAAACCGGAAAGCGGTGATGTTCTCGCCGCTGACCTCGGCACTGGTGGTCAGGAACCAGCGGGCGGTATGACCAGCCTCATTCCAGGCCTGGATTGTAGAGCGTATCTTGCGCCCCACACCGCCGTTGGCAATTGAATGCATCAAATTGTAACTGAGGTATGCGATCTTCATTTCATTCCTGAGACAGGTTCAAAGCGCGCTGAATATTCTCCAATGCGCCGGATTTAAAATACCACTCCTGCACCGAAAGCGGCACAGATTGGCTGCCGACAGTAGAAAGCAGGTCGAGCAGCTCCTGCGGGGTGTAAGCAGCGGCGGCATGCCCGGATTGCAGCAAATTCTCTACCACAGTATAGCCGCTGAGCGGGAGGACAACGGACGGCACACCCAGGCCCAGGGCATCGTAATGGCAGGCCGAGGCGATGCTTAGATGCAGGTCTGCCTGACTGAGCAAGGTAAAGGTGGACGGCATTTCCCTGCCTTGCAGGATGCGCACACGCTTATCAGGTCCCAATGCCTGCCGGTACGGTTCCGGCGAGGGGTCATAGACCGGGTGCAGTTTGACGGTCAAGGCAACATCCAGCCCTGCATCACCTACCATGGCCATAAAGTCCCGCAGGAATGCCGCCACCTGCGGCACCACCAGCCCCTGGGTAGTGAAGACCACCTGGGTGGGGCCACCCGCCGGTTTGGCTTTCCGCTCGCGGCGGTACCTATCCATGCGCAGGCTGCCCACGGGCAGCAGTTCATCTTCATAAAAGCCGTTCACCGCCAATTCGTCGCACCAGTATTCGCCAAACAGCAGCACTTTATCCGGCACAAGCAGCGTGTCCTTATACATCTTTGCCTCTGCGGGCAAAGCATCGGGATGATGGCGTGAGAAAATGCCGTGCTGCAATTCATAACTGCGGACACCCAGATCGCGCGCGGCGGCCAGCATGGCGAATTCATTCGTGTTGGAGATCAACACCGCCTGCGGGCGCACCCGCTTCAGCAATCCGCGATACACGCGTCTGCTCCAGTAGAAATAATGCAGCTCGCGAGAAATCTTCTCGGAGCTGATCACCAGCCCCAGGCAGCGCTGAATGCTCGCGCTCAACTGCCGCGCAGCCGCATCGATCTCCGATCTGGCGGGCATGATGCGGTTCAGCAGCCCAGTGAGCAGTTCTAGGGGCGTGGCCGTCAGGTCACTTTTTACCAGTGCCTGCTTATTCAAAACATGAAAAGCTTCGCTGTTGATCCGCTCCAGCTTGAAGCAGCCACCCAGTGAGAGGATCAGGTCATCAAAGAAAACATCCTTGTACAGCTCCCCGTCTTTCTCAATGCGTAGCGAAGAAGACGTATCTATCAGGAAACGCGCCCGCTTGGGAAAGAAATAGCGCGGTAACTCCCGCAGGCCGCGCAGCAGGCGTGCTTTGCCCCCGGAGGCAGGTTTACCGCCTTCCGGGCGGATGATGAGCTGCATGGAGACCCAGAAACGCAGCAAGCGCCACGCACTGACCCCATCCACCTGCAATTTGAAAAGCTCATACTCCTTCTCAAACTGGCGGATGCGCTTTGCTGCCTCCTGCTCGGTCAACCTGCCGCTCATCATCTTTTTATTTTTCCTTACTCGTGCACCTGAATTCCATTCTTAATAAAATCACTGTTTGTAGGGGCGCATGCCATGCGCCCAAGCGGCATGCTGGCTTAAACCCATGCAAATGGTATTGTAAATTTCACGTTTTGGACAGCAGTTTTCCCTTTGTCTGATAAAAGTTACTTTGTCTAGAGGAAATCCCTACCCTCTTCGCAGGCACTTCGTCTATCGCTCCGCGGCACCTCCCTTTCCCCTTCGGGGACAAGTGTAACAAAGGAGGCAAAAAGCCAGCAATTTCAGACAGAATAATCTCGTTACAATCCAAAAATCCGCTGTACGAGCCGCATTGACTCCAGCGACTCTTCCAAAGTCACCGAATCATTCTCCTCACCCAAAGCAGCCCTGACGGCATGCTCCGCTTGCAGGCGCAGGCCGGGCTTGAAGGTTGCATCCCAGGGATGGGCTTCCACGCTTTCCAGCTTACGGCTGCCTGCTACCTGAAAAGCTGCCTGCTCCAGGGGGCGCATCTCCCAGCGTTTTTCGGCAGTCTGGATGGTGGCTGCCCAGGGACCGGGGCCGTTCCAGACACCTTCATACAAACCGGTGTCGCCGCTGTCAAAGACGAGCTTGCTGACGACAATACCAGGATCATCCGGCGTCCATGGGAAAACATTCTCCACTTCGACCACCTTGCCGCGGCCAAAAGCGGTGAAATAATCGATCATGTGGATCGAATTGGCATACATCCAGTTCGCCACAACCTCCTCAGGCTGACCATACTGAAGGGCGACAGCCTGGTTCTGCTGGTCCTGCATTTTGATGAAACGCGCTCCGTCAATTTTCGAGAGGTCAGCCAGAGCGGCGCGGGTGGCGGCGTAGAAGCGGCGGTTGAGGGCTACATACACATCACGTCCCTGCGCTTCTGCGGCGGCGTGGATGTCCAGAGCATCCGGCATAGTGTGGCCGGCTGGTTTTTCGAGGAGTACGGTCCAGGGGAAAGCAAAGCAGGCCTTGCTGACGGCGTTCATCGAAAGCTCAACAACTGTAACCACGACCAGATCGGCCCGGGTTTTCCCGTACAGTTCTTCCACCGAGTCATACACTGCCTGGATGCCATGCTCAGCGGCCAGCTTCTCGGCGCGCTCGCGGGTGCGGCTGAAAATGCCGCTCAGTTCCACGCCGGGCACATCGGCAAAGGCCTTGACATGTTCGGTGCCCATGTATCCGGCGCCAACAAATGCAACTTTACAGGTCTGGGTCATGCGTTTTCTCCTGAGGAATGCAATTTAATCTGTAGTAACCACTTCAGTGGGTAAAAAATTTCAACTCATTCTGTCATTGCGAGGGAGCGTTCACTCCCCGGCACTGCCTTCGGGGCAAGTGTGCGCCGCACTGCTGCCGCAGTGCAGGTGAGCGACCGTGGCAATCTTCCTCACTTGGATGGAGATTGCCGCGTCGGGCTAACGCCCCCCTCGCAATGACAATACATAGCCTGATTCTAGCCCGACTCACCAATCCAGTCCAGCGCATCGGGAAAGTCAATGGACGGGAACAGCGTCAGCGCGCTGCCCGGCGAGGCGTTGCGCACTTCCAGCCCCGCACACTCACATTCAACGGCCACCTGCGGCCACTGACCGAGGAGTCGGTCATAATCCGGCCTTGCAATGCGCCGCCTGCCTTCCATATAACCAGGCAGAAAATGGTCGGGATCCTGGCCGTGCTGCATGCGCACATAGTCATCACCACTGTCCAATTCCGGCAGGCTCGAGTAACGGGCATCGACACCGACCAGCACCACACGTTTATACCCCAGCGCCGCCAGAATTTGCAGCGACGAGGCGCCCACGTTACCAAAGTCGGTCAACGTACGCAGGTCGAGCGAAAAGGGGGCTCGCTCGCGCAGGCGTAGCAGAGTCACCCGCTCGGAGGATACGATCCCGAAATCAGCGGCATTCTCATTGAGGAAAAAACGCCGCACGCTGCTCTCAGTCGTCATGCGGCGGATGTCCGCGGCGTTGTCCTCCAATGCCACGGGGTCCACGCAGGCATAGTATGTCGGCGTGAAACCCCAAACCGGCCAGGCGATGTAGGCGCGGTTGAAAGTGATACTGTCAAAAGCCGCCAGCCGGGTCACGTCAATCCTGTTCAGGCTGGGGCCGGTGCCAATCAAAAAACAGCCGGGGTTCATTAATCTACGCGCATCAAGCCCAAGGGAAGACCCGTGAGCGGTCGAGCTTGTCGTCAATGCGCACAGGCATGTGCCCGTTCTCGTTCGACTGGTAGGCCGCCACGAGAACAGCCACTGCCCGGCGTCCGTCCTCGCCCGAGGGCCAGTCCTCGCCTTTCAGGACAGCTTCAAGCACAGCGCGGGTCGGGGTAACGGCATCAGCCGGGGCAATTTTACGCTCTGCCTAAATATAAGGCATGCCGTAACGCGTAGTGGGCAGCTCACGATATTGCTCCTCACGCACAACCCAGGACATCTTCCCGGCCAGTTCGTCAACGGTCAGACGGCCATAGGGTCCGGCATAAGTCACCTGCATGCCGTGTCCCTGATCGGGGCCAATTTCCATATAAAAGCGCTTGCCGCTGGCTGTGGTCACGCGGAGCGAGCCTGCCCGGTCAGAGAATTGTGCCCCGCGGGGGTTGGTCAATGGCTCAGGCGAGAACCAGGCCTGCACTTCCACGGGAACTTCACCGGTCATATAGCGGAACATCTCAAAATAATGCGTACCATTCATCGACATGCCGAAATTGCCAGCCACCACAGAAACGCTGCTCAATCCGCCAAAGGCGGCTGAATCAGTGATTTCTTTGGCAGCCGTGTATTGCTCCATGAAGCGCATCTGGTGATTGACAGCCAGCTTTGTGTCGTGAGCGCGGCAGGTTTCGATCATCAGGTCACATTCTGTCAGAGAAACACCCATTGGCTTTTCGCAGAGCACGACCTGCGCTCCCGCTTCGGCGGCGTCGCAGGTATATTCACAATGGCTGGGGGCAGTTGAGGCTACCACGACCACCTCAGGCGAGGTCATAGTCATCATACGATTGGCGTCCCTGAAATGTAACTTGGCAGGCACACCCTGCTCTTTTTCCGCCAATGCCAGCGATTCCGGGTTGGGATCACAAACACCAACCAGTTCCAATCCCAGGTCTTTGACAACCTGAATATGCCTGCGCCCCATGCGTCCTGCGCCAATTACAACTGTTCTCATTCCGTACTCCTTGTCATAATATACTCACAAACACTCAAGCTGCGGCGATATCGTAGGCTGAGCCTTACACGGTATATACTTCTTGTCAATGATCTCACTACGAGCGAAGCTGTCTCTGTCCCAGTGGTGGGGATTGCTACGTCGGACTGCGCCCTTCTCGCAATGACAATACCTACGTTAACTCGTCCAACAGCGTCAACAGGCGGGATGCTGCCTGCCCATCGAAGCGTCCCCATTGCTCCTTAATGGCACTTTGCGCAGCGGCGGCCTGCGCTAACCGGGATGAGTCACCAGTAAGCTGTTGGATTATATCAATAAACGCCTGCTGTCCATCGACGGTAAAAACGCCCGACAGGCCCTCATAATCCGTGTATCCGAAACGATAGACATCATAATTAACTACCGGCTTACCGCAGGCGATCGCCCAACGGATGGTAGCAGAAACCGATGCCACGTAAAGATCACACAGCGGCACAAGATGCGCCGTGTCAACGTCCGTCAGACGGCCGCCGGCCTCCTCCAGAAAGGCGTACTGTGAACGAGGCATACGCGGGTGTAATCGCAGCACGAGATTCCAGCCGGGCTGGGCGGCGAGGGTCGTCACCCAGAAACGCAGCAGGTCTTGATAGCTGTCAAAACCGCCCAATTGGTCGGGATAAGGATTTGGCGGCAGGGCACACAACAGCATCGGCCGCCCAAGGGGCAAGCCCAGATCTCGATAGAGCGCCTCTCGCTGCTCATCCACAGACCGCAGCACCTCCGCCAGAACGTCATCATACAATGCGCCGGTATTCACCAGCCGTTCCGGCGGCAGTCCCAGGCACAGATAATGCTGGCGCATGCGGTCACTTTCTACGGCGAGAGCATCGGCTGCACCGCTGTTCATGATCCAGGGCTGCGGCGGGGCGGCATCCAGCCATTCCATCGCCAAAGCGCGCCCACCCGGCAGGCGCAGCAGCTTCTGGCCGCGATGCTCGTAGACCCAATGTGGGTAACGGCGGCCAGCGAGTGCGTTCGGCCAGCGGCGAAATTGATGTTCCGGGCGGTTGATGACCGCCCCGGCCGGTTCGCTGGCGTCAGCCACAGTATAAGGCACAACCACCACCGGCACGCCAGCGGCATGGGCAGTTTGTACCCACAGCGGGGTAGCATAGCCCACATTCTCCTCAGCCAGAACAAGCAAGTCGATCTGCTGCTCCCGCAGGAAGCAGGCAACATTTTTTCGCAACTGGCGGTATTCGCGCCAGGCCCAGGGCAGGCTGTTCACCAACCGGGGATAGAACAAACGCCAGATGCGGCGCGGCAAGGTAACAGCTTGCGCCCGCGGCTCAACTGATTTGCTTTGTGCGGTGCGGGCAACGCAGGGCTGTCCGCGGCGGTCGTAGCACGGAAATCCGAGAGCAATACATGTCGTTACATCCCGCGCCAGAGTGGAATAGTCGCGTGCAAAAAAGAATTCCGGCTTATAGCGGTCAGAATCTTGCAAGCATTGCGCCACGCGGCGCAGCTCAGTAAAATGGGTATCGAGAAAGACAACCAGCAGGACTTTTTCCAACCTGCACCTCAGGCGCCAGCACCGTCTTTGAGCAAAGCCATATCGGCATCGACCATCATATGCACCAGTTCCTCAAAGGTAATGACCGGCGACCAGCCCAGATACTCTTTCGCGCGGGTGATGTCGGCCACCATCAATTCAGCCTCGATAGGACGGAAGAACTTGGGGTCCTGCACCACATATTTACGGTAATCCAAATCAAGATATGAAAAAGCCTCCTCACATAGTTCACGCACAGAGTGAGTCTGGCCGGTGCCAATGACGATATCACGCGGGGTATCCTGTTGGAGCATGAGCCACATCGCCTCAACATAATCGCCGGCGAAGCCCCAATCACGGCGGGCTTCGAGATTGCCGAGGCGCAGCTCATCCTGCAAACCAAGCTTGATGCGCACCGCACCGTTTGATATCTTGCGGGTCACGTAGCGAATGTTGCGGCGCGGGCTTTCATGGTTAAAGAGAATGCCCGAGACGGTAAACATGCCATAGGATTCACGGAAATTGACGGTGGTGAAGTGACCATAGACTTTGGAAATGGCATACGGGCTAAGCGGGTGGAAAGGAGTTTCCTCATTCTGCGGAGCAATGGTTGATTTGCCAAACATCTCGCTGCTGGACGCCTGGTAAAAGCGGATGTTCGTATCCACCAGGCGGATTGCTTCCAGAACGCGGGTCACGCCCAGGGCGGTAGTTTCGGCGGTGAGCAGAGCATGGTTCCAGGAATTCTGCACATACGACTGTGCCGCCAGATTGTAAACCTCGCTGGGATGATGTTTCTGCAGGATATTGATGATCGAGTTGCCATCGAGAAGATCACCTTGAACGACGGTGATCCGTGTGAGGATGTCCTGAATCTCAGGTTCGTTAACATTAGCAGTGGGGCGTACCATGCCAACCACATGATAACCTTTGCTCAACAGGAATTCCGCCAGATACGAACCGTCCTGACCGCTGACACCGGTAATGAGTGCTGTAGGCATAATCCATCCTCCCCACGAAAAATTTCTTCTGATGAAACTATTGTATCAGCTTCACAGTGAAAAGAGGTTGGGAGGAGAAGGAGAAATTACTGAGACACGAACCCTTTGGTCAAATGTTTCCGATTTGTAATTACCCAAGCAGAACATATAGATAAATTGCTGCAATTTTGAAAAAATGTCCATATCTAATGCCTGGGTAGGACAGCACTTAAACGTGGTTTGATTTTTAACCGCCAAGCTACATTAATTTCCGCCAGGATTAGCGGGAATTCGTGGTTTAGTTGAAGATTAAGCAAGACTCCCCGGTTAACTGCCGTGATACCAATGCCTGGATAGTTACAAAAGAACAATGAATTTCATCAGCAGGGTTTTGAATACAGGTAAGCCAAAAAGCACAACGCACCCCAAATGGAGTGCGTTGTTTTCACACATTGGATTACTGAATTCGGCAGAATATTATACCCACTCCAATACCGGATCCATGATTTGCTGTGTCATCACATCCACATAGCCTTTGTCAGTTACTGCAAATGCCGGGATGGCAGCCAGGGTAACGAAGGACAGAAACATGAAGGCATCAGCAACCATGCAGCCCAGTTCAGCAGCGGCTGCCAGCAATTCCTGACGCTGCTGGGCCAATGTCCAGGCGTCGGTGTCCGTCAATAGTCCGGCAATCGGCAGCGGGATTTCCTTGACGACTTTTCCATCTTTGACTAACACGATACCGCCGTTCAGTTCTACCACGCGGTTGGCCGCCACGGCCATTTCCTGCGGGTCTGCACCCATGACAACAATATTATGGTGGTCATGCCCAATGCTGGAGGCCATGGCTCCCGCACTCAAAGCAAAACCGCCAATGAAGGCCTTCCCAATATTGCCGGTCTTGTGGTGACGTTCAATAACTGCGATATGCAGCAGATCCTGAGATACATCACTGTTGACATATCCATCCTTCACGGGCAGTACAGCCTCACCGCCTTCAGTGATTGGCACCCAGGGCAGGGTGCGCATGACATGCATTCTGGCACTGGCGGCACCTTCCTTGGCCGGAATGACCAGATCCTGAGCTTTGACCGGTTCTTTGAGATGGAAGGTGTTCAACAAGACCGGAGCGTGCTCGGGAATATCGATTGGCGTGACCAGCTTCTCGTTCTCAGCGACCAATTTTCCATTGGCAATGGTCTTCAATACCTTGAAATCATCTGCCCCGGTTACGATATTGACATCTGCATAGCGGCCAGGAGCCAACGAACCGATCTCCAACGCCTTCTGGAAAGAACAGGCATTGTTCAAGGTTGCCATTTGAATAGCAGTCACAAAATCAACGCCCAGAGCCATAACGGTGCGGATCAGGTAATCAATATGCCCTTCATTGACCAAAGAAATAGCGCTTGTGTCATCGGTCGCCAGGCAGAGCATACGCGAATCAATTTTGCTTTCTGTCATTGCTTTGATCAATTCCGGCATGGTCGGGACAATCAAATTGTGACGCAGATGCACATAAATCCCGCGCCTGGCCCGAATCAATACATCCTGAGCGATCAAGGATTCGTGATCGTTCAATACACCCAAAGCGGCAAAAGCATTCGCCAGAGGACCTTCAATCTCTGGACCGTGACCAGACACAATCTTGCCGGCTTTACGCGTATCATCAATGGATTGTAAAAGGCCAGGATGTTCAAAAGCAATATAAACCGAGACAACTTCTGACAAACCAACGACATCGTCCCGTTCCAGGGCTTTGCGGATGATCTCAGGATCAATTGAACCACCGCTGGTTTCCAGTCCGGGTGAGAATGGTATATGCGAAGGCATCACCCAATTGAATTTGAGCGGGGTTGCTTTTGCTTCTTCCACCGCAGCTTCCATCGCCGCCATACCGCCCACAACACCGATTTCGTGAAAATCAGTGAAGACACTGGTGGTACCGCGACTCAGGGCAATCTCCGCAAATCGTGCCGGGCTGAGAGCTGTGCTTTCAGGATGAATGTGGCCGTCAATGAATCCAGGAACAATATAATTCCCTTCTGCGTCAATGATCTCAGTTGTTTCTCCAATAGCGTAATCGACATCTCCACTGGCTGCAATGCGGTCACCGGCAATTGCCACACCGCCCTCATAGATCTCTCCTGTGTATACATTGACGATCTGACCATTCTTAATCACCAGATCGGCGGGAACTTTCCCCATTGCGACATCAAACAAATGTTGATTCATATTCCTTCTCCTGATTTTAGTTATGCCCCTCAATAAAGTAAATGATCAGTCAACAACATTGAATCGGTTCGGCAGCTTAATCCCGGCTCGTTCGCGGATACCGGCTGCTCGTTTCTTTGCTTCTATCAAAATTTCCTGTTCGTTTACCACCAGGATTTCTTTGTCGCGCATCAACCAGCGTCCATCTGCCATGACGCTTTCAATATTCTCCGTACGCATAGAGGTCACCATGTTGGCAATGGGGTCATGCATGGGCAGCATAGTCGCTGTATTGGGATTCACCACCACCAAATCGGCCTTCTTGCCCGGTTCCAGTGAACCGATCTCATCTTCCAGCATCAATGCCCGCGCTCCATCACAAGTAACCATCGCCAGGATATTCTCTGCCGGCATCACAGTGGGATCCAATAAACGTCCCTTATGGATCAAGGATGTCACCCACATTTCGTCAATCAAGGTCATACGATTATTGGAAGGTGCCCCGTCGGTACCGATTGTGACACAAATGCCGGCATCCATCATCTCCGGCACTTTAGCAAAGCCCAGAACGCGCATTGCCGCAGCAGGATTATGAGAGACCTTAACATCGTGGTCAGCAAACATCCGGATTTCATCATCCGTCAGCCAGACAGTATGCACAGCGAGAAAATTCTTGTCCAGCACGCCCAGATTTCTCAGATGGGTGACCGTCGTCGCGCCACGGGTCGCTTGGGCAAACTCCACTTCTTCCTTGATCTCAGCCACGTGCATATGAACGCCAACTTTATATTTGTCAGCCAGTTCTTTGGTGCGGATGATCAGCTCATCTGAATTATTGAAAATTGTGCGCAGTCCAAACCAAACCTGAATGCGGTTATCCGCCTTGCCATGCCATTTCTCATAATTAGCAATCTGGATTTCCAGTGCTTCATCGGTATTCTCCTGCCAGACTTCCGGCAATCCCTCGCCCATGTCCATCGTGGAGCGGGCCAGCATGCCGCGGATGCCTAATTCCGTTACCGCACGCCCCATGCCATTCACAAATTGTCCGCCTGGTTCGGCAAAACAGGTTACCCCGCTGCGGATCAACTCAAGACCACAAAGGAGAGAACTGACATAGCTGTCTTCTTCGGTCATGCTGCTTTCGTAAGGCCAGGTGCGCTCATGCAGCCAGGTTAGCAGATTGACGTCATCACCCAACCCTCTGCCTAATTGTTGTGACAAGTGTACATGCGTGTTGACCAATCCAGGCAATATCCAGCGGTCCTGCAAATCGATCCTTTGGAGGTCTGGTTCATTGGCTAATGACAATAGCATGGGATCGTTTTGCCCAATTTTAACGATGCGGTCATCTTCAATCAGAATGGCACCGTGGTTATATTGATGACGTTCGGCATCCATCGTAACAACCCCGGCATTATACAGCAAGGTTTTTTCCATCAGCACTCCTGAAAATCGGGTTTCATAACTAATAAACCATAAATCGTTTTATGTTTACAGCTTACTTGAATTAGAACGACGCCCACTTGCGCAATACATTGCGGATGCGCTGCTTGAGGGGTGGGTCTTTGTGCAGGTGGGGCAGCCAGGCAGGGTTGGTCTGCTGCACCCAGGCAGCGAATTCCTCCCAATCGAGGGCGCCAAGCTGGCGCAGGCGGTTCACACCCACCTGGACGCCGTAGATCAGGTAATCCTCCGGGTGGAGGTATTTGATGATACCACGCACCTGGGTATTGAACTCGCGCACTTCTTCTTCATGGCCGCGCTCCACTTCAAAACTGACTGACTTGAAGGTGCGCAGCCACTTGCTGCGCTTGTTCATCAACTCATGGTAGTGGAAGGTGCTATCCACCCGTCCCCAGCGCTGGCCGGCGTTGCGGATGAGGGTGGAGAAAATAATGTCTTCGTTGCGATACAGATAATCGTCGTCAATCTGGGGGAGGACATCATCAAAGGCAGTTCGCCGCCCCATCTGGCTGCCGGAATAGGAACGTTCACTCCTGGGTTCCAACGGGTATTCGATCAGGGCAGTGATACGCTGCGGGCATTCAAACCAATCATACTCGCCGCGGTGCTGGTTCATGGCCTCAAACCAGCCCGGAGGCAGATAAACGTCCGAATGTAAATAGACGAACCACTCGGTCTGCACGGCTTCGATCAATTTGCGGATGCTGTAGCCCAGGGAAACAAATTCCGTGTGGTCATGCACCTCAACCCGCGGAAACTGGCGGGCTACCTCCAGGGTATCATCAATCACCCCGCCGTCACCCAACAGCAGGCGCTTAACCGGAATCTCGCGGTAAATAGAGAGCAAGTTGCTGCGCCACAGCTCATTGGTATGGATCACCGGAATGATCACGTCCACCGCGTCCTGGGGATCGTTCTCAAAGCGGTCGACCAGGGGGGCATCAGTGAACAGTTCACGAAAAATGCTGTTGTTGGGGAGTTCAACCATAAATCATTTCTCCTGATATAGTCGTTCTCAGTGAGGACTAATATAAGCCTTACTAAGGACTATGATATTTCCCGATCAGCGAATCGAGCAAGTGTAACATCCGCTGGCCGGTGCGGCCATCCAGAAAGCCCCAATCGGGAGCAGCCTGGGCCTGAGCCTGGGCAATTTGCTGCAAAAAGGCACTGTCCGTGGTCAGACGGGCCAAAAGCTCCTCAAACCCGGCCTGCTCTTCGGTGTAGAGCACGCCCTTAACGTGCATGAAACCCTCATAATGATAGCGGTAGACATCATAATTGACCACCGGCTTGCCGCAGGCAATCGCCCAGCGGATGGTGGAAGAGACCGAGGTTACGTAAAGATCGCACAGGGGGACAACTTCGGCGGTCGGCTGGCGGGCGATCTTCACCCCCCAGTCTTCGATGTAACGCATGTCTTCATACGGCACTGACGGGTGCAGCAAAACGACGATGTTCCAGCCTTTGAGAGCAGCCAGAGAACGCACCCAGAACTCGACCAGGGCCGGGTAGGTTTGAAAATCACACTGCGGGCGGCCGCCAAGCATGTAGAGTTGATCCGGAGGCAGAGCCGAGAGCAGCATGGGCCTGTCTGCGGGCAGCCCCAGCTCCCGGCAGAGGGCAGCTTTTCTGGCAGGGGCTTCCTGCGCAGCTGCAGCCAGCATGTCATCGGTAAGCGAGCCGGTATTGACCAACTGCCGGCGCGGCAGGCCGGCGGCGGTGTAGAACTGCACCATGGCTTCGCTCTCCACGGCGATGGCATCGGCAGATCCGCTGCCTGCCACCCAGGGCAGCGGCGGGGCCAGCCCCAGCCATTCCATGGCCAGTACCCGCCCCCAGGGCATGCGGATCAATTTCTTGCCGCGCCAGTCACGCACCCAGTGCGGGTAGAGACGCCCGGCAAAACGGTTCATCAACGGGCGCAGGCTGTGTTTGGGATCAGGGAAATAGGACTCGGCCTGGGCCTGACCATTATCCATAGTGGAAGAAACGATCATCGCCGGAATTTTAAGGGCATGAGCCGCCTGAATATAAACGGCAGTGTCATAGCCGACCATGTCACCGCCGAGGACCAGAACTTCAGCCTGCACGCGGCGCAGGAAAACTTCCACCTGGCTGCGTCGCTTTTTTAGAAGACGATACTGGTAAAGAAAACTGCTGCGCCGCCACTGGTAAATGCAACGATGGCGTTTGCTATTCAAGATGGAGAGACGCTCTACCCATTTTTTCGGAAAGTGCTGTTTGAGGGCGGTTTTCCATCCGCTGGTGGGCGGAATAGACGGTATTTCTGTATCTCCGATCGCAGGGGTTGGCGCGAAGGGCTGTCCCTGAAAGTCAATCACCTCCAGACCAGCGGCCTGACAGCGAGCCATATCTTGCTGCACGGTTGGATAAGAAATAGAAAAGTAAATTACAGGCTTATATACAGTCGAATGTATCAGGATTTGACCAGCATTGAACAATTCAATGAAAAACGTATTGGTATGGACGACCAGCAGTGCCCGCTTTGCCATCTTCTCCACACCCATCAGCCGCGCTTGCGGCCACGCCCGAGCAGGAAGCCCAACACCAAACCGGTCAGCAGGCTGACCACAACCAGGCTGCGTTTGCGCTGCAACTGGTCAAGCAGGTGATCCAGGGTTGCGGGCGGTTTGGCAAACACCACCTCCCCGCCGACTGTAGTCTCGATCGGAATGCGTGCATATTCTTCCGGCGGCTGGGGCAGTTCCTTGTCGGCGTACGCCTGCCAGCGCTTGCCTTCCTTGTTCATCATAACTGGTAAACCGTCCACAATGGGATACTTGCGGCCGCAGTAATCATCCTGACAGACCAGCCATTGATCATCCACCAGTTTTAGTTTGCCGGGGTCGGGACTGCCATCCCTGGCATGTTCGGCCAGGCAAGCAGGGCAGCGCAAAGCGGCCAACATGTCTTCCTGCACATCGCCGGTAAAAGCGGTCTCGCCGGGTTCCTTCACAGCGCGCAGCTCGAAATGCAGTCCTTCCAGGATATTATTGAGATACTGGCTGAGGAAGTCGAGAATGCGCTCACTGGGGATCCAGCGCAGGACTCTGGCATTGTACTGCTTATCCACCCGTAGCACGTCAAAGCGGGCCGGGGAGTAATAAGAACGTCCCTGACGTTTGCCAAAAAAATCGAAAGAATGCTCGGTGAATGCCCGCACGTGGGTAGGGTCCATAGCAGTGTAATGACTGTTCCAGTTGACCACGCGAATGAAGACATGCCCATCGGGACGCAAAATACGGTGAATATCCTCCATCGTGGCAATGGTGTCGGGAATGTGCTCAATGACATCGTTCAGGTAAACAGCGTCAAATGTATTGGCAGGGAAAGGATAGGGGCGTTCTTCTAGATTGACGAGGACGTCTACCCCGGTCAGGGGGATAACATCCAACCCTACCGCGCCGCTGACCTTCGCTGTTCCGCACCCCAGATCAAGTATGTTCATCTCTTCACCTCAAATCGGTAAAAGGGTTTCTTTAATTATATAGCCTTTATTTCTATTCTGTCGCAGCCATTCTGAGTCTGGATTTGCAGCAACGATTTTAATCTAACGACTGAAGTCGTTACTACAAACAGTATTAACCTACGGCTGCGGGCACCCCTCC
>JAIOTF010000353.1 GCA_021107195.1 Anaerolineaceae bacterium
AATACGCAGTCCATTTCTAATTGTCGTTGACAGGAATTAACCATTAAAACCGTGCAAAATGCCTGCGGTACTCCTCAAGTTTCTGTAACACGAACATTTACGACCGAGTAGACATCCTGCTCTTTTCTACAATCCATGAGATTAATACATTGCATTGATTCGTTTCATACTCCTGTCAGGAATCTTCGCTGATATCGCACGATACCAACCAACAGGATCAACTGCGCCAATGCCAGGAAGATCGTCGAGAATTGGTCAAAATAAAAAGCCAACAAATTCGCCGCGGTCAACTCCAGCAATAAACCGAAATAGCCATATCTGAAACCCGATTCCTCATTCCCCAATATTGACAACACAATTGCCACCAGGAAAAGCACCCCTATCCCGCCATTCAGCGCTGTAAACGCAGCAAACCATCTGGCGCCCTGCAATCCTTTCACCTGCCCCGCCAGGAGCAGATCAAACAACGTACCTGAAAGCGCCTCTGGATAATACTGCACCCCAACCACGACAGCGAGCTCTACAAATGAAACCGCAGCCAACCCACCCAACCCCAGGATGATGGCCCACTTAAAGCGCGTCCGGTTGAATACACGCTCTTCCAGTCTTTTAAAGCGGTCTTCCCATCGCTGCCAGAAGTCCGGCTTTTCGGGTGCTAAATGCAATTCATCCCGCTCAACAAATTCCAGCAAAGTCTGCGATAGCACAACCAGGTCTTTATTCTGCTCTTCTGCCATCGCAGCTTGTAAGTGATGAATAAGATCATCTCTTTCCCCGGCCTCAAGGTTATGATCCAAAACCTCGGACAAGACATCGAGTGCATGATACATCGAGGAACGTGAATCGCTCGGGCGGCGGCGGTTGACCCGCAGATAAAACATCACCATCAGCAAAAAGAAGGCATAAATGATTGGGGCAGCCCACGGATAAAAATAATCATTGCTTTGTGTGATGAATTTCCCCACCTCGTCAATGAACAGCCCCATGCCCACCCCGCCCAGAACAGCTCCGACCTGATAGATCCACGGATTGGCATTCATCAGCAGCACCGCCGCAAAAAGAAACATGCCGCCCCACAGCACATGAGCAATATGCAATTCACTATTCCCGATCTGCGGATAACCGCTCAACTCAAGGGACAACCGCGTCAGCGCCACCGACAGGCCAAAACAGACCAGCATTGTCAGCAAATACATTTCCGCCCGGTTACGCTGCACCGGACGCCTGAACTCTGATGAAAATACCTTCATATCCATCCTCCTGGACTCTCTTATCATACCGTCCAGTATTCAAAAATTCAAACACAAGACCCGTTCATTTAATGTACGCAACAGAATTGGAGAAGTTTCAAGCATAGCACAAACAGATTGAATTAAACAGCATCGAATACATATACACCCGGGTAAAAAATTGCCTCTTCTTTCGTAGTGGCGAAGCATGCTTCGCCACAACAGACGTACGGAATTAACAGTCTCCAGGCCATCTCATATAATTACGCTGAAATCCTGTCTCTGATAGGCTCACCTCTTTTTCGCAACCAAACGCCCAAAATCCCGTATAGTTAAATATAGATCACGCACAAATTAAACGGAGGCAATCCAATGACAGACCAACAGAACACCACACCACAGGGCAGTCTGGGTGACGAGATCCGCGAATTCGGAAAAAGCCTGGGCGACTTCTTCAAATCCGCCTGGGATAGCGAAGAACGCAAAGAAGTGGAAGAAGACATTACTGGCGCATTGAATGAGGTAGCAGATACATTCAGACAATTGGCTGATGACATCACCACCGGCGAAACCGGCCAGCAGCTCAAATCCGAATACGAAGACCTTAAGGAACGCATCGATTCGGGTGAGCTCACAGAGAAAACTCACAGCGAAATTTCAAAAGCCATCCGGGGCGTCAAAGAAGAACTTGATACAATTTCTGATAAGTGGACACCCGCTGCGGACCAGACGCAAGACCAGGAAGCATCAAAATGATCTTCACAATGCATTCCATTTAATACAATGCCACACCGACTGCCAAAAATTCAACAGCCGGTGTGGTTTTTATAAGCGCGTTGTTTATTGCTATATTTGAGGAGCGGGCCCCAAACCCGAGTGGAAATGACGGTACTGCTTGGGAACAGAACTGCCGCCTTCCCACACCACCCGCCGGAAATCATCCGGGTCGGTGTTGCCTTCGGAATTGACCAGCAAGACCTGAGAATCAGGCCCCAGTCCCAATTTTTCCCGCAAGGGCACCAATTCCGGCAGTTGCATGATGAACATCAAGACTCCCAACGTCACCGCGCCGGACTCACCCGAAACGATGAACGGGTCGCCAGCCAGCGGTACACCATACACACGCATGCCTTTGGCGGCCACATAATCGGGGCTTTTCACGAAATAATCCGTGGTCTCCTTCAGCAAGTCCCAGGCAATCGGGTTGGGGTCACCGCAGGCCAGGCCGGCCATGATCGTATCCAGATTCCCCTCAAAATTATGTGGAGCACCATCCCCCACTTCAGCCGAATGGTACAGGCAGGCTGCCCGATCTGGTTCCACCACCACTGTGGTAGGCCTCTCTGAGCCGAACAGATTGGTATAGTAACCAATCGTCGCCGCAGCCAGAGAGCCAACCCCAGCCTGCACAAAGAGGTGTGTCGGCCGAATCAACCCCTGCGCTGCCAATTGTTCCTGCGTTTCGGCAAGCATGGTTGAATACCCCTGGATCACCCAGCGCGGGATGTCTTCGTACCCCTCCCAGGCAGTATCTGCGATGACTTGCCAGCCATTGCACTTCGCATCCACATTTACCTGATGCACTGCATCATCATACGTGCCATCGATCACAACGACTTTCGCCCCATTCTTCTGAATAGCTTCAATACGCGCCGCAGAGGTCAATTTATGTACATATATGATTGAGCGAAATCCCAACTGGGTCGCCGACCAGGCCACGCCCCGGCCATGATTGCCATCGGTAGCAGCCGCAAAGACGATATCGCCCAATTTCGCCCTGATTTCTGGTGAAGTAAGTTCCTCATAAGTCAATTCACGGTCCATCATTCCCAGACGCTCACGAATCGCCTGATAAATTGCAAACGAACCGCCCAATACCTTGAAAGAGCCCAACCGCAGCCGGTTCGACTCATCCTTCACCCAGATCCCGCCCAAACCCAGCCTAGATGCCAGTCTGGGCAAGTTCTTTAACGGGCTCATTTTGTAGCCTGGGATCTGCTGGTGAAAATCGCGGGCAGTCTTTGTGATCCCCTCGGGAAACATTTGGCGCTCATAAGAACTAACTTGCCCCTCCAGCACGCGCTCATTTTCCAGCCATTGAACAGGTCTTTGTTCTTCCGTCATTTCAACTTCCTTTTCTACTGTTTCAGATATTAGCCATCTTTTTTGATGGGACTTTAATTGTCAGACAACTAAACGAATTATACTCCTTATTCATTCTGGACACTGTTTTGCATTACAATAAAATCATGGAAATAATCTTGTCTCATGAACAGGCGGATTTTGATGCCATTGCAGCGATGCTCGGCTTTCATCTACTCAAACCGTCAGCAACACCGGTACTCCCGCTTAACCTGAACCTCAACGTCCAGGAGTTCTTGAGGCAGTACCAGGGAGCATTGCCCTTTGTCCGTCGTCAAGACCTGGACAAAGAACCTGTTCAACGCGCCAATCTGGTGGACACGCAATCCCTGAACACCATCAAAGGCATGAGCAGCGCCACCAGGATTCATGTGCTGGACCATCACGAATTGCGTCAGGATCGCCCCTCCCATTGGCAACTTGAGATTGATCAGGTTGGAGCATGCACAACGATCATTGTCGAAAAATTGCAGTCTGCGAACACAACCCTGAATACAATTCATGCCACGTTACTCCTCCTGGGTATTTATGAAGATACCGGTGCCATGACATACGCACACTCTACTGTGCGGGATGTGCTTGCCGTCGCATACTTGCTGGAACAAGGCGCCAGCCTGCGCATCGCCAATCGCTTTCTCAGCCCGCCCCTCTCATCTCAGCAACTCCGGCTGTATGACCATCTGTTAAAGAACATTCAGACCTGCCAGATTCATGGACAAAAGATTATCATTGCCTGTGCAGATGCCAGCACAATGACAGATGAGATCTCCAGCATTGCGCATAAAATGCGGGATCTTCTCGACCCCGATGCCCTTTTTCTGGTCGTGAAAACTTCTGCCGGCATCCGTCTGGTCGCCCGCTCGACAACCGACCAGATCAACGTTGCCGAGATTGCCGCACATTTTGGCGGCGGAGGTCATGAACGCGCCTCTGCGGCATTACTGCGCACCGATTCTCTGAAAGATGAGAAGCATGCGTTGGATTCCATCTGCAATGACTTGCAAAATGTGATCGAAAAATACATCTCTCCCCCCATCACAGTCAGTCAATTGATGTCCACCGGCCCAACCGTGCTTTCTCCAGACACATCTGCCGAGAACGCAGCCCAAATCATGCAGCGTTATGGGTACGAGGGCTACCCGGTCGTCAAGAAAGGCAAAGTGATCGGTTTGCTCACCCGGCGGGCTGTTGACCGTGCTCTCGCTCACAAACTCAGCCTCACAGCCGGTAGTTTGATGGAAGCAGGAGAAGTATTCGTCTTTCCCCATGACTCCCTCCAACGCTTACAGCGCATCATGCAAAAGACGGGTTGGGGGCAGATTCCTGTCGTGGATCAGATTTCAGGTAACATCATCGGGATCGTGACCAGAACCGACGTCCTCAAGATCATCACCGGAGAAGGCCCCTCCTATCCCAGCCAGCAGAACCTGGCTGACGATCTGGAAAAAGCCCTGCCCGCCGCACATCTGGCTTTGATCAAGATGATCGCCCGTTTTGCGCATGAAAAAGATTCCCCTGCCTACATTGTGGGCGGGTTCGTTCGCGATTTGATCCTCAACCGCCCCAGCCTGGACTTTGATATCGTCATTGAAGGCAATGCGATTGAAGTGTGCCAGACGATCGCCAAAGAATATGGCGGAAAAGTAACCAGCCACAGCCGCTTCGGCACAGCAAAATGGCGGATCGCAAACATCAGGAATTCTTTGGTCAAACAACTTTCTTCCGATGCTGTTCATATTGAAGCCGAAGACCTGCCTGAGAGCCTGGACTTCATCAGCTCACGTACTGAATTTTATGATTATCCAACTGCTCTGCCCACGGTGGAACGCAGCAGTATTAAGCTGGACCTGCACAGACGCGATTTCACCTTCAACACCCTTGCTCTGCGCCTGGACGGTCCGCATTATGGTGATTTGTATGATTATTGGGGTGGGCTGCCCGACTTGCGGCGGGGTTTGATTCGCGTGCTTCATTCTCTGTCGTTCGTTGATGACCCAACCCGTATGCTGCGCGCCGTACGCTTTGAGCAGCGTTTTGGTTTTCAAATCGAGCCCCGCACACTGGAACTGATGGATGAAGCTCGTTCTTTATTGTCAACGGTCACCGGGCAGCGCCTCTCGCACGAACTGGACTTGATCCTTTCAGAAGCCGCCCCCGAAAAAATGCTGGCTCGTTTACAGGAATTACACCTCTTGTCTGCCATCCATCCTGACCTGTCCTGGTCTGAGGCGCAAACTGATCCTTTGCACAAGGTGATGAATGGCGAACGGACGAAAGAATGGTCGCTGCCTGAAGAAATCAATGGTTCATCGTTACGTGTTTGTCTGGGTTATCTATCCTGGTTATGCCGCAGTTCACAACAAGCTGTCAGGGATATTGCCAAACGTCTGCGGTTCTCCAAAACCTTACAAAGGGTATTGCTCGAGACTAACCAACTGTGGAAAGAACTGCCGTCATTAAAAGGGAAAAAGCCCAGCCAGATCACATCCCGTCTGGACACAGTACAAGAAGTCACTCTCTATGTCCTTGCCATGACCACAACAGACAAGTCGCTTCATGAAATGATTCTGCAATACATACGTGTCTGGCGGAAAATCCGCCCCAACACCACAGGTGACACACTGCGGCAAATGCAGATTCCCCCGGGGCCAATCTATAACCGCATTTTGACTGCATTGCGTACAGCGTGGTTAGATGGTGATCTCCGATCAACAACTGAAGAAGAACAATATTTGGAAAAATTGCTGTCTGAAGAGGAATAGTGGGATCATGACTGAAAGTTATTGCGATTCCCCCACCATTGCTTCCGGCCCGAATTGGCTTTCGCAGGTCTCCATTCGTGAAATTACAAATGATGATCTGCCGGCGCTGGAATGGGATGGTGAATACAGTCATCTACGCAAAGTCTATGCGCACGCATTTCAGGCACACAAATCCGGCAAAGCGATTTTATGGGTCGCCGCGCTGCCTGAAACTGGCATCATCGGGCAAATTTTCCTGCAATTGATTTCTGATCGATTTGAACTTGCAGATGGCATTGACCGCGCCCACATTTATTCCTTCCGCATTAAGCCTGAATATCGCGGGTTTGGTCTTGGTTCTCGAATGCTGGATGAGGCTGAATCCTTCCTGCTCTCCTTATCCTTTCGATACATAACGCTCAATGTTGCCAAGAAGAATCATAAAGCACAAAACCTCTACGAAAGGTTTGGGTACCAGATTATCAGCCATGAATCCGGCTGCTGGTCATACCTGGATGAAAAAGGTGTCTGGCGAGATGTAGAGGAACCCGCCTGGCGCATGCAAAAGACACTATCCTGAACTGGTTGGGCAACAATCAACGCAGCGCCTGCAAGAAAGCGGCATCCCGCAAGCCGTTCTCAACCGCATCTTCTGCCTCGATTAACGGGAACCATAAATTCAGCACCTGACCTTCCTGAGAAAATTCAACCCCCACGTATCCTTTTTGTGTGCCAGGAAATGCGTCTTCCGGCAGTTCCGCCAAGATTTGCGTGATCTGCACCAGTAACTTTCCCAATGCATCTTCATCCTCCACATCCAGGACAGTCAAGCGCACGTGAACGTCCGTCTGTAAGATCAAAAACCCCCCAATGGTATTCTTGGTGTCCACATTCACACAGCGCTCGCCATAAGCTGTGGCCCAAACCTCAGCCCTTCCCAAGCCGCTGCTCTTGAATGCCACCTGTAATTGCGCCGTTTCGTCTTGCAAAGGCTGTGTATCCCAGACATAAGCACACGATACACCGGTTGCTTTCAATTCTATGATTTCCGGAGTCACTGTATCCTGCAAGCCCCCTGACCCTTCTGTCCCCGCCGTTTGAGTTCTTTGTGCATCAAGGGTTGCAGCAGGGGCATCAAAAGCAGGGTACACCTCTGACAATCCGCTATCTAAAAACAACGAAGAGATTCGACATCCCGTTACAAGAAAAAGAGCAAGCCCAAATACAATCAGGCGCGGCCTGTTTTGCATACATCCTCCGCCATTATCCAAACAGTCTAAAAAACGCAAACGCATACATATCTATATCATATTTTAAGATAGAAAATCCGTCAAAAGGCGATTCTTTAAGAATCACTGCATTCCTTAAAAAATGCTTTGACAAGAACGCTTACATAACTTACAATACTAATTCTGGGTTAACAGATTAAGCCATCTCACATACGTAAGGATCCCTATTTATGAAAGAGTACAAATCAAAATTTATCCGCAATGTCGCATTGGTTTCTCACAGCAGCGCTGGGAAGACCATGCTGGCAGAGGCCTGCTTGCATTTCTCTGGTGCAACAACCCGACTTGGCAAGATCGAAGACGGCACAACCGTTTCCGATTTCGACGACGAAGAAAACCGGCGAGGCATCTCGGTTTATACCTCTGTCCTGCCAATTGAGCACAACAATACAAAGATCAATTTGCTCGACACCCCGGGCTACACCGACTTCGTCGGAGAAATGATCTCAGCCTTGCGCGTTTCTGATAGTGCGCTCGTTCTCGTTGATGCTGTTTCTGGTTCAGAAGTTGGCACCGAAGTCGCCTGGGATTACTGCGACCGCTTCAACTTGCCGCGCTGTGTCGTGATCAACAAAATGAACCGTGAAAATGCGGACTTCAAAAAAGCACTGGCGACAATTGAGAACTTTTCCGACAAACGCTTGCTCCCCATTCAACTTCCTTGGGGCGAAAAACATGATTTTACTGGCGTGATTGATCTGCTTTCAATGAAGGCCTACAAAGGCGACGGAAAAGAAATTGTTGATATCCCCGCCGAATATAAAGATGAAGCTGAAACCGGACACATGGTACTGGTTGAAGCAGCCGCCGAAGGCACAGATGAACTGATGGAAAAATACTTCGAAGCCGGTGATCTGACCAGCGACGAAATCAAAACTGGCCTGCGCAGCGCCATCCTCGAAGGTGCATTCGTTCCTGTCTTTGTCTCCGCCGGATCAGCAGAAATAGGAATCGCCCCTTTGTTGGACGCGATCGTCGGTCTGCTCCCCTCCCCTGTCGACATGCCTGCTGTCCAGGCTGAAGGCGCTGCTGGTGTAGAAGAACTGACCGCTTCGGACGCCGGCCCGCTGGCAATGTATGTGTGGAAGACCACAGCCGATCCTTTCGTTGGAAAACAAACCTTTTTCCGTGTTACTTCTGGCATGGTCAACAGTGATAATCGCCTCTGGAATCAAGCCAAGAGTGCAGAAGAACGCCTGGGTGCAATCTATATACCTTATGGCAAAGATATGATCAGCATCAAAAACATCCACGCTGGTGATATTGGGTCTGCGCCCAAGCTAAACGATACCGCAACTGGCGATACCCTGTCTGATAAGGGACGCCCCCTCACCCTGCCCAAGCCTGAATACCCCAATGCGCTTTATCGTGTTGCTATTCATCCCAAAACTCAGGCCGACTCCACCAAGATCAGCCCCTCCCTTAATCGGCTATGCGAAGAAGACATGACCCTCTCCTGGATGAACGACCCGGCTACCCGCCAGACCGTTCTGCAGGGCATGGGCGATCAGCATATTGATGTTGCCATTCGCCGTGCACAGAACAAATTGCAGGTCGGTCTGCTTACTGAGCTGCCCAAAGTTCCCTATCGCGAAGCCATTCGCGGCAATGGTGATGCCCGCTACCGCCACAAGAAACAATCCGGCGGTTCCGGTCAGTTTGGCGAAGTTGCCCTGCGCGTTTCGCCCAGTGATGAAGCTTTCGAATTTGTCAACGACATTTTCGGTGGGTCTATCTCCTCCAGCTACCTGCCTGCCATTGAAAAAGGTATCCGCAACACCATGAAGGACGGCATTATGGCAGGTTACCCGATCAGCGGCATTAAAGTATCCGTGTATGATGGGAAGGAACATCCTGTAGACTCCAAACCAGTGGCCTTTGAAATCGCTGGTCGCGGCGCCTTCAAGGAAGCCTGCTTGCAAGCTGGCCCAATCTTGCTTGAACCTATTATGACAGTGCGCGTGACTGTTCCCGATGAAAACATGGGCGACATCATGGGCGATTTCAACTCACGCCGCGGCCGTGTGCAAGGCATGGAAAACGAAAAAGGTCGTTCCATTGTTTCCGCTCAGGTTCCGTTGGCTGAAATGCAGCGCTACACCACAGAGCTTCGCTCCATGACTGGTGGACGCGGTATCTTCGATATGGAATTTGAACGCTACGATACGGTTCCCACCCACGTTGCCGAAGGCATCATCGCTGCCGCGAAAAAAGAAAAAGACGATTAATCCTTTCCATTCAGGGTATCAATCGTATAATAAAGCTGGAGGGTATTCCCTTCCAGCTTTTTCTTCAACTACATACTCAAGCTCATAGGTGATTATATGTTCTTACAAAATGATGCTTTTCTGGAAGAATTTTGGGACAACCTGCTTTCCAGCGAACCGCAAAAGATATTGACTGCGTTCAAACCCCTCGACAGTGAAAACCGCCAGGTAGTTCTGGATCATCTTAACCGTATGTTAAATGAGGTTGGCTGGCACTCAGAACAGCGCGAGTCAGCTCAAACTGCGCTTAAGACACTGAAGGAACTCTTCATCGAAGAAGAACGCAATAAAGAAAATCAATCATAAATTTATGCTACTCATTTAGGGATGATATGCAAGAAAAATCACCACAGCGCAACAGATTGCTAATAGGGATACTCGGTTTTCTCTGGCTGCTAAGTATCATCCTGCTTTATTTTGTCAGCCACAAACCATTCAGCGAAACGACTGCGGCAAACCTTGGAATAGCATTTTGGCGCATCCTGGTCTGTTTGGTAATCTTTTCGCTGGCAGGCGGTATCGGCAATTCCCTCCTCCGCCGTTTCAAATGGCAGCCCGATCTGCATCCGCTGACAATGCTGGCAATTGCTGGTGGCCTCGGTCTGGGCATGTTAAGCTTGGCTATCTTCATCCTTGGCACGCTTATTGGACTGCCCACATGGTATCTCTGGTTGGTACTGATCTTGTTACTCGCCTTTCTTCTCAGGGGAGAAATCATCACCTGGTGGAAGAATCTCTTCGCACTGCGCTCCCTCTGGCAAGAGAGCCGTCCGGATGGGAAGCTCATAGGGTTGATCCTGTTTCTCCTGTTATTATGTACTTTATCCATCACCCTCGCCCCGCCGGTGTATTTTGATTCCCTCGTTTCTCATCTCGTCATGCCACACGCCTATCTGCGTCAGGGCCGCATCACCTATCTCCCCTGGTTTTTCATGTCTGGCATGCCTCAACTTGTCGAGGTGCTATACCTGCCTGCCTTAGCTCTGGCCGGCGACCCGGCAGCCGCACTGCTGGGGTGGGGATTCAGCTTGCTCTGTACCCTGGGATTACTTGGCTATTTGCGGCAGCGCTTCACCACCACCACCGCCTGGGTTGGCTTGACCGCTCTATTGTCCGGTTCCACCCTTGTGATATCCACCGCCAACGCCTATGTTGACTGGGCTGGGCTTTGCTTCGGCTTTGGTGCGTTGGTTTGTCTCGACCTTTGGCGACAGGAGGCAGATCGCACGTCTTTGCTGCTGTCTGGGATTTTTGCCGGATTCGCCTTGGGTACCAAATACACCACTGGCGTCCTTGCTATCGCCCTTGCAGCCGCACTGATATGGCATTGCTGGCAAAGTAAACGCAAGCTTATCCCAAATCTGTTGTCCCTTACACTTCCCGCCCTCGCAGTCTTCTCCCCCTGGCTACTAAAGAACCTGCTGACCACAGGAAATCCGGTCTATCCCCTCCTTTTTCCATCAGGAGCCATGACTTCTCTCCGGATGCAAGGCTATCAAGACCTATCCCCATGGGGAAATTGGCAAGACATTCTTTTCCTGCCACTCCGCGCCACTTATCTGGGCATTGATGCCGCTTCCGGCTACAGTGTGACCATCGGTCCCCTCCTCCTCGGGCTTGGAGCGCTGGCCTGGATTGGTTTGCGAAGCCGTCCGCAAAGCCAAAAAAACACCCTGCAAACAGCAATCATTGTTGCACTATCCGGGATCTTCTTGTGGGTTGTTGGGAATCAGTTCAGCGGATACTTGATCCAAACTCGCTATTACTACAGCCTTTTCCCTGCTTTTGCAGTCCTGGCTGCTGGTGGCTTTGACAGCCTGGCAAACATTAAACTGCCAGCCATCCGTCTGGAACGCCTGATGATTGCCCTCATTCTGCTGGTGCTCCTTCTGAACCTGTTGCACGTTTCCTCAGATACCCTCACCAGCGGCGCACCGCAAACGGTATCCGGGCTGCAAACGGAGGATGCTTATCTGACCCAGACATTGGGATGGCATTATCCCGTCATGGAACATATACGCCAAATGCCCGCTGGGGACCATGTCCTGCTCTTCTTTGAACCACGCAGTCTCTACTGCGCTGACCACTGCACTCCAGACGAGTTGATGGACCGCTGGAAGCGTGACTGGAACACTTATCAAGACATCGACAGTATCAAAGCCGCCTGGAGAGCTGAAGGCTTTACCCATTTCCTGTATTACCGGAGTGGAGCGAACCTGATGCGCGAGTCTGGCGCCGTGCAATACACAGCCGAAGAATGGCTGGCGCTCGATCAATTTTTGGCAGCCTGCGAAGACCCGCTCAACTTCGATGAAGTTTATCTACTCTATCCGCTGCGATAACACAGTCCCGACTCATGGCGGCTATGCGCAGTTGATTCCTGGTTGCCCAGATCATCTCGTTACGCAGCGTATCTCCCCCGCCTCCTGATGGTATAATTGCCACATCTTTTTTTGAAGCTTGGTTGGATGAAATGGATATCGAAGCATTATCAATCCTGATGGATAAATTCGTAAACCAAAAAGGATGGTACCGGTCTGATAGTATCCATCCTCAGACGCCTCGCAGCATTGCCCTTTCATTTTGTCTCGAAGCCTCCGAAGTGCTCGAACATTTTCAATAGTCAGAAGATTCGATCAACAAAGAAAACCTTGCCGGTGAATTGGCCGATGTCACTCTATATCTGTTGCAACTGGCCCGTCTGAATGGGATAAATCTTGAAGAAGCCGTCCTGAAGAAACTGGATACAAATCACTCGCGCCATTGGGAATAAACATAAAAGGGTTCAATTTCCCCCAAATTGAGTCAGGAAAACAAAATGCTCGAAAAAAGGAAAATAAAACGCAGGCACCCTGTCTATTATTTAAAGGTCGTTGATCTTGAAACCAAACAAAGCCTTGGATATCTGATCGATATCAATATCAAAGGGATCATGCTTGCTGGAAAAGCTGCCCTGCCAATAGGAAAACCCTACAAAGTCGCCATTCATCTACCCAGTGAAATGAATGGCGAGAAAAAAATTTACCTGAAAGTTACCAGCATTTGGAATGAGTTTGATCCTGTGCTTGAAAAAACCAGAAGCGGCTTCAAGATTGAAGACAGCACAGAAGAAGAACTGGAAAAGATCAAATGGCTCATTGAAAATTTTGGATTTAAGGAATAGAAACAGCAAAAACAACACAGAGGAATACTCATGAAAATTGCTGTATTTGGAAGCGCAAAGACCAAAGAACACACCCAGCTTTATCAGGATTCAGTTTTATTGGGGCGATTGCTCGCAGAACGCGGACATACCGTCTTGACGGGCGGTTACTCCGGCACAATGGAAGCAGTATCAAAAGGTGCTGCCGAAGCCGGCGCCCACGTCATCGGCGTTACCTGCAAAGAACTCGAAGATTTTCGCGGTGCGCGCGCCAACCAATGGGTTCATGAAGAATGGAACTACCCCACCCTGCATGACCGCCTCAACGCCTTGATTGAAGGCGGAGATGGTGCAGCAATCGCCCTGCCTGGTGGTGCCGGCACCCTGGCCGAGATCATTATGCTCTGGAACCGTATGATAACCGAAGGATTACCTCGGCGGCCGCTGGTATTGATTGGCAAAGACTGGCAGGCTGTTTTCACAACCTTCCTGCGGGCTCAATCAGATTATATAGACCCGGAAGCAGCGCAATTCCTGATGTTTGCAGAAGATGTTCCCCAGACAATCACCAGACTCTTTGACCACAATTAATATTTTAAAAACAAATCCTTTTTACATTATTCCAATCACTGAAAAGTAGGTACAGATGGCTGAAGAAAAACTTGTCAAACGTAGTGAAGATTACTCAAAATGGTACAACCAGGTCATTTTGCGGACAGAAATGGCCGATTATGCACCTGTTCGCGGCTGCATGGTCGTTCGCCCCTACGGCTGGGCACTCTGGGAAAACATTCGCTCAGCCCTGGATCAAAGATTTAAGGCCACCGGCCATGTCAACGCTGCTTTTCCTCTCTTTATCCCCATGTCCTTTATGGAAAAAGAGAAAGAACACGTAGAAGGTTTTTCTCCGGAATTAGCTGTTGTTACCCACGGCGGTGGGCAAAAACTGGAAGAGCCCCTTGTGGTTCGTCCCACATCTGAAACCGTCATTGGTTATATGTATGCCAAATGGATCAAATCCTACCGTGACCTGCCCGTTCTGATCAACCAGTGGGCAAACGTGGTACGCTGGGAAATGCGCACCCGCCTCTTCCTGCGCACCATGGAATTCTTCTGGCAGGAAGGCCATACCGCCCACGCTACAGCCGAAGAAGGCGAAGAAGAAACCCTCCGCATCCTTGATGTCTACACAGACTTTGCTGTCAATGAAGCTGCTGTGCCTGTTATTCCCGGGCGAAAAAGCGATACAGAAAAATTTGCCGGGGCCGTTCGTTCTTACACCATTGAAGCGATGATGGGCGATACCAAAGCCCTCCAGTCCGGCACATCTCATAACCTTGGCCAGAATTTCGCTCGTGCCTTCGATATTCAATATCTGGATGACACAAATCAATTACAGCATGCCTGGACGACCTCATGGGGGCTGTCAACCCGCTTTATCGGTGCTATCATCATGACCCACGGTGATGACCAGGGGCTTATCTTCCCGCCCCGCCTGGCCCCCATCCAAATCGTCATCGTTCCCATCTACCGCAATGATGAGCAAAAAGCGACTGTCATGCCGGTCGTGCAACAATTGGGTGAAGAATTGAGCAGCTTCCGTGTCAAGATCGACGACCGCGATAAAGTCACTCCGGGCTTCAAATACAATCACTGGGAACTGCGCGGCGTCCCGCTGCGCATCGAAGTCGGCCCGCGTGATGTCGAAAAAAACAGCGTGATGACATCCCGCCGCGACCAGCCCGGCAAACCCGGCAAAAAGATCCTCCCCATGGAAAACCTTGCCGCACAGATTGGCGAACTACTGAATGAAATCCAGGCTTCCCTTCTGGAACGTGCCACCGCTTTCCGTGATGACCACATTCACGAAGCCGATGATTACGATTCCTTGAAGGAAGTTGTGCAGGATGGTTGGGCATTTTCCTGGTGGTGCGGCGATGCCGCCTGCGAAGCAGCTGTCAAGGCAGACACCAGAGCCACTATTCGCTGTATCCCCCTTGAGCAGCCTGATGGCTCAGGGAAATGCGTCTACTGCGGGAAGCCTGCTGAAGAAAAAGTGTATTTTGCCAAAGCTTATTGATCCTCATTGGCCCAAGAACATATGGCGGGGTATTCGCTACCCCGCCATCTTGATATAAACCATGCCTGCAATTCAACTCAACCGCGTCCGGGAACAGATAAATCAAATCGCCTGGCTATTCACCCAACCAGATGCTTTTCAACGCGGCTTGCGTGACCTTCTTGAATTCTATGCAAACCCGATTTACCGCCCTGGACAAACAGCCCGTTCCATCTTCCTGCTGCCTACGTATCGCACGTCAAAACTGTTGTTCCAGCAGCTTGAACTGGCACTATACCCTTTGATCCAGGAAAACCCCAAGGCTGCCCTGACCCTGGCAGACACACTGTGGCAGGATGACTACCTTGAACCACGCTTGATTGCTGCATACATTCTTGGGCAACTGCCCATCGACCAGACAGAGGAAGTCACCACTCGGATCATCCAATGGTGCGCACCCTCCCAACCCGCTCCCGTCCTGGACGCTGTGCTGACCAAAGGGACAGAAAAATTACGCCTTGAAGAACCCCAAATCCTTTACGAACTTGCTTCCACCTGGCTTTCATCCTCTGATAGCAATGACCTGGTCTTGGGACTGAAGCTGCTTCATCCCCTTGTGAAAGACCCCGGGTTCGAAAACTTACCGGAAATCTTTAACCTCATCAAGCTCCCGCTTCGTAATCTCTCTCCCCGCAACCTGACTGAAGCACAGAACTTACTCCAGGCCCTCGCCAAACGGAGCCCAATGGAAACCTCTTACTTCCTGCGTCAAACTCTCAGTCTTGGAGCCAGCAAAGATATGATACGGCTGGTGCGGAAAACCCTGCCAGCCTTTCCCGCCGAAACGCAGGAACGTTTGCGCCTGATCCTGAAAGAAAAATCCAGCCTTCCCCCAACATAAAACCTCTGGTATAATACGGTTCGCTGACTAGTCCTGTCCGCGGCTTCGGCTGTGAGCATGGAGACTTGTCCCGGAATACTCTCAAGGAGACAGATGTCATGACCTTAACAAAAGAAGAAAAATCGAAGTTAATTGAAGAATACCGATTGAGTGATACCGATACTGGTTCATCGGATGTACAGATAGCTATTCTTACCACACGGATCACACAGCTCACCGAGCACCTCCGCATTAACAAACACGATGAGTCCTCTCGCCGTGGTTTGCTGAAGCTGGTTGGCCGCCGCCGCCGTTTGCTTGCCTATCTGCGCCGAAAAGACTACAGCCGGTATTTGAAAATTACTGAACGATTGAATATCCGCAGGAAATAGGGTTTCGCCCACACAGAGTAGATGGGAAGTTGAATTTTCCATCTACTCTTTTTTTTCCCTGCGGTTTTTATTAGCGTCCCTGCGGGTTAGGTATTGAAAAGAGTTGAGGATTTGTCCTCGCCTGTTTTCAGTCCCTGACCGAGTGGGGAAATAGACAAAGAAAAAGGGAATATAATGCAAAAAGAAGCAAAGCAATATACGGCCACCGTCGGTGGTCGCATTGTCACGTTTGAAACCGGCAAGCTTGCCGGTCAGGCTGGCGTTGCAGTAACCGTTCGCCTCGGCGATTCGATTATTTTCGCAGCTGCCACCATGTCCTCACAACCGCGAGAAGGACTGGATTTCTTCCCGCTCACCGTAGACTATGAGGAAAGAATGTATGCCGGTGGGCGTATCCCGGGGTCGTTCTTTCGACGAGAAGGCCGTCCTGGCGCCGATGCCATCCTTACCGCCCGCCTGACAGACCGCCCCATTCGCCCGCTCTTCCCCTATGGAATGCGCAATGGCGTGCAGATCATCATGAATTCTTTCTCTGCCGATAGCGAGAATCCCCTCAATATCCTCGCCATCAATGCCGCTTCATGCGCACTGGCGATCTCCGATATCCCCTGGGAAGGCCCCGTAGGCGCCGTCCGCGTTGGCCGCATCGACGGCGAATTTATCGTCAACCCCACCTACACCGAGATGGAAACCTCCGATCTCGATCTGCTGGTGGCCGGTTCCGCTGACGCCATCCTGATGGTTGAAGCCGGAGCAGATGAAGTTCCTGAAGACGTGATGGTCAAAGCCCTCGCTATTGGTCAGGAAGCACTTCAACCTTTGGTGCAAGCGCAGCGCCAAATGGCTGCCGAGCTTGGCAAGGAAAAACGTGAAGTTTCGCTGATTGGTCTTGATGAAGCATTCAAGGCGAAAGTAAAATCCCGTGCTGAAAGTGTGATCAAAGACCTCCTCGAACAGCCCCACACCAAAACCGAACTGTATCAGGCCATCGATGAACTGCGCGACAGCATTGCCGCAGAATTCGCTGATGCCGATCCCGGATCAGAAACTGTCGAAAAAGATGCCAAAAAAGCTTTCGAGGATGTATACAAGCACGTTGTCCGTGATCGCATTCTAAACAAACACATTCGCCCTGACGGACGTGACCTGGCTGAAATCCGCCCCATCTGGTGCGAAGTGGGTCAAATCCCGCGTGCTCACGGTTCCGGCCTTTTCACCCGTGGTGAAACCCAGGTTCTTAACTTTGCTACGCTGGGTACCCCCCGCGACGCACAGGAATTGGACAATCTGACTCCCGTCAGCAAAAAACGCTACATCCACCATTACAATTTCCCACCCTACTCCGTTGGTGAAGTGAAACCCTTGCGCGGTACTTCCCGCCGTGACATTGGACATGGAAATTTGGCAGAACGCGCTCTGGTGCCCGTCATTCCTTCAGAAACTGAATTTCCTTACACCATACGCCTGGTCTCGGAAGTCCTCGCCTCAAACGGGTCTTCCTCTATGGCCTCTGTCTGCGGTTCCACCCTGTCCCTGATGGACGCCGGTGTGCCGATCAAGGCCCCCGTAACTGGCATCGCCATGGGCTTGATCAAGGAAGGTGACAGTTACGTCATTCTTACTGACATCCAGGGCTTGGAAGACCATCTCGGCGATATGGATTTCAAAGTAGCTGGAACCCAAAAAGGCATCACCGCCCTGCAAATGGACATCAAGATCAAAGGCATCACCCCCCAGATCATGGCGGAAGCGCTCGAACAGGCTCGCGGTGGACGTGATTTCATCCTCGGCAAGATGATGGAAGTCATCGCCAAACCGAATCCTGAATTGAAAGAACATGCCCCGCGTATCACCGTGATCCAGGTTCCAGTCAGCAAGATCGGCGCAGTAATTGGCCCAGGTGGCAAGAATATCCGCGCCATCCAGGAAGAAACCAATACCAAGATCGACATTGGCGAAGACGGTTCTGTCTTTATCGCTGCCACCGATGGTATTGGCGAAGCCAACGCCCGTGATCGCATCCTGGCCTGCACAGAAACCGCAGAGATGGGCCGCATTTACACTGGCAAAGTCGTTCGCACCACTAATTTTGGTGCCTTCGTTGAAATTCTTCCCGGCACTGACGGCATGGTTCACATTTCCCAATTGGATTCACAACGTG
>JAIOTF010000266.1 GCA_021107195.1 Anaerolineaceae bacterium
ACAGTACGGTAATGCGAGCCATACACGATAAAAGGCTTTGACAAAAAAACCTCGCCCTGCCAAATCTACCTCCATTGATGGGGCTGCGGCGAGAATATTTTGGTTTTGAAGCAGGACTGCAGTCTTTCGCACAGAATCCAGGGGCACGATTACATCCGCATCAATATAAAAACGTGGAAAACTAGTGGCTAGAGAGTCTCCAATGTTAAGTGCATTGCTTTTGGATGGTACCCCTGTTTCAACAACTTTGATATCTTTACTGATTGATCTTGCAACTTCTGCAGTATTGTCCGTGCACCCATTACAAACTACTATGATTTCCAACTCACGAGGTAAAGCACCATTAAGTAGTGCTTCACAACAGCGTGCAATAACCGAAGACTCATTGTGTGCTGGAATAATTATCGATATCATAGCTGACTTTTGTTACGCATACCCTAAGCAGGTCTGTGACCAAAATTAACTAGTTTAGTTGAGTCGCTCGCTGGGGTCCCAAATACGTAGAATCCACTCTTAACATTTTTATTAACAACTGATCCAGAGCCAATAATTGCATTATGACGTGGTCAAGTAAAAATGGACATTTTTCTTAGTCGATAAATTGTTTGACTGGTATTTCTATTCCCTTCCTGATGACACTCTGTATATCGGTGGTAGGCTGCCATCCTAATTTATCCTTGATAAAACTGTTGTCGTAGGGGGCAAGGTAGGCGAACCCTTTAATACTAGCAAGGCTGGGGCAGCCCACATCTGGGTTGCGGCCGATTTTTTTAATGCTCCACTTTACGGTTTCCAATAGGAAAACACGCCAAGGAGGAGTGAAGATGCGCTTTACCTTGCAGCCAGAACAGAGCTCCAGATTGTCGATATATTGTTGAGCGTTGAGATATGGGTCATCCACGATGTTAAAACTGCTGCCTGAAAGACCGGCTCCCTCCAGTTCCACCTCGACGATTCGAGCCATAGCATCGGCACAATCGTCGATTAAGACAATGGGCAAGGTTGTCCGACCATCGCCGATGATACTGCAAATTGAAGTCGAATAGGGGAAGGAACCGATGCCAGCGTGCAGGGGGGTGCAACCTGGCCCGATGACAATGCCGGGTCGGGCAATGACCAACTTGAGGCCTTCGCAGTGATGGAGCTTCTGGAGAAACCACTCCGATTCCGACTTGGTGCGAGCATAAAGACTGGTTCGCGAACGACCGAGGTGGGGAGGTGTCTGATCTTTGATGGGTCTGGTCCGATTCGCGGGTGCATGGACGATTATGGAGGATGTGTAAATGAGTTCGATATCTCGGGATAGACAGGCTTTGGCCAACATTTTGGTGGGTTCAAAATCGGATATTTCGTAATCTTGCCAGCTTGGTCCGTCACCCCGTGCCAAGTGGTAGACAAAACGAATACCCTCAAGGGCCGTCTCCACCGTTGGGAAATCGAGCATATCACCCTTGACCACCTCGGCTCCCATCTCGTCGAAGAAAGCTCGGTGCTTTGCTGGCGAACGAGTCATAACCCGAACTTCGTGACCCTTTTTGCACAATCGTTTGATCAGAGCTTTACCGATGAAGCCAGTACCGCCAGTCACAAGAATGGTCGGTGTTTGGGCCGGGGCTTTCGGCGAAGGAGGTGAGGAAGAGGGCTTCAGCAGAGGCGCATCTTCGGGCAAGTAAGCCGCGATTCGTTCGGCCAATTGAACGGTACGTGTTCCCAATTCGGTGCCGATGCGTACATCCTTAGTCGCCCGGTTGCTCTCGTAAAAGATAGCCACTGCCCTGTAGATACTGTCGGCAAAGGGACCAGCAGCTCGTTTGAAACCACCCTTGGCCAAGACAAAATCGAAAAGGGTCTTACACGCTTGATTTATCAGGTTCCATCCTACCGAAATTGAGCTCTTGAAATGGTCCAAATCCTTCTGTTCATGACTGTGAACGTAACAAGTGTAGGCATTGCGTTCAAATTCAACATGAGCGTGACCGTTTCTGCCGCGGATGTCAATATAATGCTGGGTGAAAGCATCAATGAAAGAGAGTAAGATGCGCACATGGGTTTTCCCACGGCAGCCACGGATTTCCCAACGGCGGTAAAACAGGCGGCTACCCGGTAAGGTGACAGGATCGCCGTAACTGACATCTAGCTGTTCCAACTCTCCGACCAGGTGAATGGCATGGGCGAGGGAATGAGGTGCAACCTCGAATAGGATATTCTTCGGACTGGAAAAAAGCCAGCCGTCAAATGGTCCAAACTTGAGTTGGGGTAAGGGTTTCTGCCAAACGATATCAATTTGGTCCAGCTTTCCCAGGCGCTGTTGTTCGAGATCGTCATGTAGTCTCTGGTAGGGAGCGGCGCAGTGAAAGTTATGGCTCACTCCGAGCATTTGCGGCTTGTCTATTGCTATAGCCATGAGGTCATTGCAATCTTTTGATAGCGTGCATAGAGGTTTCTCCAGAAAAACCGCGACACCGGCTGCCAGTATGCGACGGGCTGGTTCGAAGTGATGTGCTGGTGGTGTCAAGACATGGACACAATCCAATTTTTCTCTTGCCAGCATTTCGTCTAGATCTTTATAGACGCGATCAATACCTTGGGAATTTGCTAATTGCTGAGCGCGGGGCAGGTTGAGATCACATACGGCTATCACTTGGACACCGGGTATCAATTTGATTGCATCGCAATGGTATTTTGCAATGTATCCCGCCCCTAGAATGGCTACACGCTTTTTCATTACTACCCTCTCTTTCGATTCTGATATTGCAGATTCATCACTTATACTCGATGATAGTAAAGTTTTTCATCAACAGGCGCCTTTTCAGATATGCAAACATGCCCAAGACTTGGGGAAATTTGGCGCCGGCACAGGAAAGGCACCACAAGAAACTTTCCCAGCGACTGAAACCGAGCTTTTTCATGTAACGGAAATTTCGCCACGCCATCAACGGGTAAGCGCCCAACATTAAGAGAACTGCTGGATGGACCAAGATGGAGAGGGTCAGAACGGCAAGGGGCCAAGCGACTCCCCAAAACAAAGAGCTGCGAACCTCACTGCGAAAATAATACTCAGGTGCCATGCCATAGAGGGCAAAAAGATGCGCGTATCCATGGCCACAACGCTTTGCGCGGTGCCACCATTGAGACAATCGGGTAATGTTGGCATCGTGGAGGGTACAGTTGCGGTCGAGTCGAATGATTTTATCGCCTTGCCTTCTCAAGCGAATACTCAACTCATCATCCTCGGCGGCAATCACATTCGGATCGTAACCCTTAACTCGTTTGAAACCGTCCACTCTCAACATGACATCACCACCGAATTTCTTCACTGCACCGGCCGGGGAAATGCGCCATTCAATGTCGCAGATGCAATTGTATGGGGTACGTGTGGGATATCGTTCCATGCGCTTCCCGCAGACCGCCACTACGGACTGGCGGGAGTCCAACACAGCGAGAGCCGCCTCAAACCAGCCAGGCACAACCTCGCAATCACCGTCGATGAATTGGCCGTAATCCAAATGTGGTGCAAGGGCTATCAATCGCTCAAAACCGGTGTTGCG
>JAIOTF010000251.1 GCA_021107195.1 Anaerolineaceae bacterium
CCTTGATCCCCAGAATTCGCTTTTTGTGTGTGGGCGCCTTGTCCTTGGTGATTTGTTGGGGGAATGGTGGCGGGTCGAGGATGGCCTGGCGAAAATGGGTTGATGGCTGGAGGCCAAGTTTGTCCGAACAGACAAGGGCGGGGGACAGGACCGCTTTATCATGGGGTTTGTTACCGCTTCGCTGGGTTTTTGCACGGGCCCCATGGCGATATTGGGCTCAATGCAGGATGGCCTGACAGGCGATTTCAGCTTGCTGGCGATTAAAGCTGTGCTGGACGGTTTTGCTGCTTTGGCTTTCGCTTCCACCCTGGGGGTGGGTGTTATATTCTCATCGCTGATGATCCTGCTCTATCAAGGGACAATTACCTTGCTGGCTTCTCAGGTGCAGGTGCTGGTCACAGACCCGATGATGCTGGAGATGAACGCCGTTGGTGGTGTGATCATCATGGGCATTGCCGTCGGCAGCTTGCTGGAACTGCGCAAGATCCGTATCGGTAGTTTTCTGCCATCCCTGATCGTAGCACCGCTTTTGGTGGCGCTTCTGGGCTGGCTGGAAGTTAGTCTTAACTAAGGTTTGGCAAAGCTTATAAACTCTCCCGCAAGGCTTTAGCCTTGCGGGAGAGTTTTTATATCTGGGGCCAGCATGTCCGTATTATTCCGGCTGATACACAAATACGGGATAGGATTCACCAGTCATTTCGAACCCCATTTTTTTGTACAGTGCCTGCGAAGACAGATTGTCCTGCTGCGTGTTGACCGTCAGGTGGCTGGCATTGCTTAATTGAAAGTCATCGATCAGGTCATAGATCAGGGTGGTGCCGATGCCTTGATTTTGGTGATCGGGAGAGACTGCCAGGCGCTCCAGACAGGTGCTGTTATGGGTGGTGGTACTGATTTGATACCCTACTACTTCTCCATGACTCTCGGCGATGGTGGCAAAGGCGCTTTGCTGGAACGCCGTGCTTAACGACTCCCACGAAATCTGCCAAAGAGGTTTGAATGCCTGACGGTCCAGTTTTAGCACCTGGATCAGGTCGGTGTTGGTCATTTGCCGCAAATGAAATTGCGGGATTTTGGGTTTGGCTGGTTGGTGGTGTGCATCCCAAAACAGGATCACGATCCTGTTTTGTTCCTGAAATCGGTTTTTCTTCAAGAGTTCACTGAACCAGTTTGAAAGACCGAGCGCGGCAACCACCGGCTTGGGGTTGGGCAGCGCCTGGCAGACGTTTTCAGAGAGCAGCGGCCAGGTATTTGCGGGTCTGTTGGGAAAGCGTGTTGCAAACAGGCGTACCCAGGCAACCCCTTGCGGTTCAACCGGACAGGCTAATGCGGCAAAGATGTCCTGTGTCTCGCTCTCTAACACCCAGAAGGGCTGCTTTGTCAGCCATTCCGGGATGCTGCGCCAGCCAGGATGGCGATGCACATATTTTCGAGCTTTAAACAAATCCAGTATACCAGGGCGGTCTTTGACACCGGCAGGATGGGGTTGGGGGACAGCAGTGGAAACCATGACCGCCCGGCTCTATTTCATCAAACGTTTTTGGGTGTTGAGGAGCTTTCTCAGCAAGCGTTCTTTTAAGCTGAGCTTGGACTTGTGTTCAAGGGCTGTGTCCATCGACGCCATGGCCTGGAGCTGTTTTCCAGTGCGCAGTTGCAAGGCAGAGATGCTTTGCAGCACATAGGAGCGCATTTGGCGGTTGCCTGACTGTTTGAGCAGGTCTGAGGCCTGTTGATAGCGTTCCAGAGCTTCATCCAACCGCCCCTGGGCTTCAATGGCTGCGGCTTGGTTGGCCGCGGCGATCGCCTGACGGTTAACATCGCCCGCGTCCTGAAAGATGACGTCCGTGCCTTCCACAACCCGCAAAGCCCCCTCAGCATCGTTCATTTTCAGCAGTGTGACAGACAGATTATTGGCCATTTCGGCAGCCATCAATTCGTCGCCCGCTTCCTGATACAGCCGGCCGGCGGTTTCGTACAGGTTCGCCGCATTCGTATAGTCATTGGATTCGTATGCTGACGCAGCCTGCTTCGCAAGTTTTTTCGGGGATTGTTTGATATCGTTCATTGGGTTAGTAGGTGATCTCCAGAAGACCTTCGGCCACCATGCGCAACTTCTCGACGGAGAGGGTGCTCAAACGGTGTGCCAGTTCAATATAGGAACGGTTGACCGGTTTGGAAACAAATTCTTTCAGTTCATCCGGCAGATCGAGGAAACCGCTCAAGGCATCTCGTTCGATGCGCAGTTGACTCGTCGTACTGCTTTGGTCAAAAAGCTGCGACAGGTCAATGTTGAGATTGTTTGCTAATATTTCCAGATGCGGGATGGGCACTGGCTGCTTTCCCAGTTCATACCTTCCCAACAGACTTTTCTTCAAACCGCTTTTTTCCGCCAGTTCCTTCAGTGAAAGACCTGTTTCATCCCGTGCCTGGCGCAAGCAGGCCATGATCTCCTGGTTGCGCTCAGCGACAAAGGCTTCAACTTCTGCCGCTTCTTTTTCTTCAGGTGTTTCAGAAAGGGAGTGATTGCCCCAGAAATGCTCCATAGGCACATTTAAGTATTTGCTCAGTACTTCCAGTTCCGGCAGGGTTGGGGATTGTTCGCCGCCTTCAAAAGCTTTGAATTGATAACGGGAGACGCCCGTTGCTTCAGCGCAGTCCTTAATACCGCGCCCGGATGCAACACGGGCATCATAGATCAAGGCGCTTAATTTCTTGGTTCGCAATTGGATGAGAAGATCATTTTTATCCATGGCATCTCTTTCATATCTGTTTGCTAAATGACAACAGCATTATCGTGCTTGAAAACGCAAACTGCTGCGAGGCAGGCTGAAATTTTTCATATTATAGCACCAGTCTTATGGTACAGTGCTGTTCTGCAGCTAATTACGGCGGTGTCCGCTGCGGCTGGCAAGGATAGAGCTGATATTGGCTCCAAACACTTCCGGTCCAAGGTTGAAGCCGGAAGCGATCAATCTGGGCATGAACATTGGACGAATCCCGGTAGGCTTTAATTCTCCGATGACTTTGTCATCTTCTGATATTCCGGTTTGCTCAAAGCGGAAAACCTCGGTCATAATGATCATGTCGCCTTCCATCCCGGCCACTTCAGTAATGGAGGTTACTTTGCGGCTGCCATCCCGCAAACGGGATTGCTGGACGATCACATCCACCGCTGAGGCGATTTGCTCCCGGATCACTTTCAAGGGAAGCTCGAGGCCGGACATCAGCGACATGGTTTCCAAACGGGAAATGGCATCGCGCGGGGTGTTCGCATGCAGGGTGGTCAAGGATCCATCGTGGCCGGTGTTCATCGCTTGCAGCATGTCCAGCGCTTCTCCGCCGCGGCATTCGCCGATCACGATGCGATCGGGGCGCATGCGCAGCGAATTGCGCACCAGATCGCGGATAAATACGGCGTTCTTCCCATCCAGATCGGCTGGTTTGGTTTCCATCCTTAGGACATGGTCCTGCTGTAATTGCAGTTCGGCGGCATCCTCGATGGTGACGATTCGTTCATCTTCCGGGATAAAGCCGGACAGGATGTTGAGCAGGGTTGTTTTGCCTGAGCCTGTGCCTCCTGAAATGACCAGATTGAGACGGCTGACGACGCAGGCGCGCAGGAAGTCAGCCATGATCTTGGTGAGCGACCCGAATTCTATCAGTTCGTCAATGCCAAGGCGTTCTTTTTGAAATTTGCGGATGGTGATGCCAGGGCCGTCAATGGCAATAGGGCGCACAATAGCATTGACGCGCGAACCATCGGGCAGACGGGCATCCACCATTGGCCGATCGTGGTCAACCCGGCGGCCGAGCGGCAGAATGATCCTGTCGATTATTCGCACTACCGCATCTTCATCCTCAAAGGTAACATTGGTTTTGACCAGTTTTCCTTTTCGTTCAACATATACGCTTTTGGGGCTATTGACCATGATCTCGCTGATGTCATCATCATCCAGCAGGGGTTGGATTGGGCCATAACCCAGCATTTCATCCAATATATCGTGGAAGAGTTGTTCGCGAATGGTATTGGCCAGTTGGAGTTTGGTGCTTTGGTAAGCCAATTGTAGCGTCTGGAGGACAGCTTGTCGTCGTTTCTTTGGGTCTGGCGGGTTTAACTCCAGCTCGCGGGAAATGATGTTGATAAGATACGTCTTTAGTTTGGCAGTTTCAGGTGATTGAGGACTCGCCGGTCCTGGTATGGTCATGCAGCACTTCCTGATTCCACCAATTCGGTTTTGGGAAAGATCCAAACGATTTGAGCGCGGTTAACTGCCAAAAAATCTACTTTGTAAAGAGGCTGTCCCTGGGCGTTAAGAATGGTCGCATCCGTAATTGCCACAAATGGCTCTCCATTGTCTAATTCATCTTTCAGTCGATTATCAAGCCGAATATGCAGTATTCCGTGAATAATGGTTTGTGCCGTCGTTTGCATGATGACTTCGGTCGGTTTTTTGCGGACGACATCAGTAAAGATCTTTCCTTTTTCTTCAAATGGAGGATACATTTATCCATCTCCTGTTTTCGTTTTTTCTGATGGAGGCATCAAATAACCCAATCCGGCGCGGGTAACGATATGTTTGGGTTCGTGAGGTTCTTCTTCCAGTTTCTGACGCAGGCGGGCGATGCTCACCCACAGGATTTCTTTATCTTTGCGATATTGCCCCCCCCATATGGCAACCAGCAAATCTTCAGCAGACAGAATATGCCCAACATTCTGCGCAAATTGCATTAACAAACGGTATTCGGTTGCAGAAAGATAGATCGGCTTGTTGTCTCGCCAGACTTCGGCACGGGCAAAGTCGATTTTTAAATCACCATGGATGAAATACCGGTTTTGGGTAACGTTCTCCGAGGATTGTGTCCGACGAAGCACAGCACGCACGCGGGCAACCAGCTCGGTGGCAGAAAAAGGCTTGACCACATAGTCATCTGCCCCCACATTCAGGCCGCGTACCCGATCCTGTTCTTCCCCTTTGGCGGTCAACATGATGATCGGTACATTTGAGAATTGGTGGATGCGTTCGCATGCAGTGATCCCGTCTAATTTGGGCATCATCACATCCATGATGATCAGGTCCGGGTGGCGCACCGAGACCATTTCCAACGCATCTTCACCATTATTGGCGGTGATCACTTCATACCCTTCTTTTTCAAGATTAACAGTAACCAGATGTCGATAAAGGGGCTCGTCGTCTACGACAAGGATTCGCGCCATATTATTTTCCTCCTTTTTTTATGGTTCACCGCTTCACTGTTGATTTGGGATGATGGTCTTGAAGGTGGTCCCTTCGCCGACGGTGGATTTTACAGAGATCATGCCATTATGTGCATTGATGATCTTCTTGCAAATATACAGCCCTAAACCGGAGCCATGAACGCCATTTGAGTTCTCCGGAATGCGGAAAAAACGTTCGAATAGGCGGCTCAGGTAGATGTCTGGTATGCCAGGCCCATGGTCAGTTAACAGAATGGTGGTTACCTGGTCATCTTGTGACACGGTGATATCGACAGGAGACCCGGGAGCATACTTGACGGCGTTGCTGAGCAGGTTTTCCAAAACCTGGGAAAGCCGCTTGGGGTCGCCAGTCACAGTGGCGAGTTTCTCGGGAAAATGAGCTTTGATCTCCAGCCCGGGGTATTCCATGTGCGCCCGGGTGCTGAGATCATTAACTAACGAATCGAAGCGTACAGTTTCAAAGTCCATTTTGAGCTGGTTGGATTGTGCCCGAGCCGAATCGAGCAGGTTGCTGATCAACTCCTGCATGTTATCGGTTTCATGGTCGATGATTTTAAGGAATTCCAACTGTGTGTCGTTTTCCCAGTTCGCATCCGGGCGCAACAGCGTGGTGGTATAGCCTTTGATAAACCCCAGTGGACTGTTCAGTTCATGGCTGATGGTGGATAAAAAGTCTTCCTGAAGTTGCAGCAGTTGTTGGCGGACATTTAAAAGCTCTTTTTCTTTTTGAAAATTTCCCCGCTCAAACAATACGCCGGTCTGTTGCGCAAAGAATTTTGCCAATTTCAGGTCGCGCTTGTCATAATCCGGCCCGCCGAACCGGATGAGGATTACCGCCCCTAGGAATTCCTGAGCGGAACAGATGGGGATGCCCAAAAGGAAAGGACGTTTCAAGCGGTCAGCTTGCGTTGCCTTTGGTTTTTCGAGAATCATTTTCCGCTCAATGAAAAGCTGGTTAGCGAGTTTTTCTCCCCAATCAATATCTGCCTCAGCCTGCTTGCCGCGCCCCAGGGAACGGGCATAAAGTGCTTCAAAGCTGCTGGTTTCCAGATCAAAGTTATACACAACCAGATTATCGAAGATCATGATTGAGTGCAGGTGTTCCGTTGTCTGTATTAATGCCGCGACGGGGTCAACGACCTGATTCATCAGTTCGCTGATCTTGATCAGACAAAGGTAGTCTTGTTTTGGTGATACTGCCTGAACATGTGGACTGCTCATTATTTTTTCCTTTTGCATTAAGAGCCTGTTTATTATTTATATCAAAAAAATTGTGGCTCATCAACAAACAAAGAGAAACCAAACTTGCTGCCTTGACCGGGTTGGGAAACAACGTAAAGCTCAGAGCTGTGCGCCTGGATGATCTTATGTGCCAGGCTCAAGCCGATCCCTGTGCCCCCAAAGCGCCGGGTTGAAGAATTGTCCAACTGGTGGAATGGCTCGAATATTTCTTCCTGCTTTTCTTCTTCAATACCAATTCCGGTGTCTGCAACGATCACGTGTGCATGCTTTCCGTCAACCTTGAGATTCAGGGTTACCTGACCACCTTTGGGGGTAAATTTGATGGCGTTATCGAGAAGCTGCGTGATCACCCAGGCGATCTTTTCCTGGTCGGCTTTGACGGCGATCGATTTTTCTGGCGCATTTAATTCCAGTTGAATGAAATTTTCCTCGGCCTTTTCCACCGTTCGTTTGATCAGAGATTGGCTGAGTTCGGTTAGATTGAACAAGTGCAGTTGAATATCTACCTCGCCGGATTCAACGGCCGAAAACAGGATCAGGTCTTCGATCAGTCTTCCCAACCGCTGGGAGGAACGCAGCATGATCGTTAGGGCATTCTTTTGGTCATCGGTCAGCGGCCCCAGGTCTTCATTGGAGATCAATTCCTGATAGCCCATTAGATGGGTAAGCGGGGTGCGCAGTTCGTGAGAAATATTGGAGACAAAATTGGATTTCAGTTGAGCGAGTTCAGAAAGTTTCTCAAGTGCTTTGCGTAGTTCTGCAGTGCGTTCCCGTACCCGTTGTTCGAGTTCCTGATTGTTTTTCTCTAGGGCAGTACGCAGTTGCAGGATTTGTCCAGTGATGGCTTCATCAAGACTGGCACGGTCAATGACCTTCATGCCAATCAAAATCTGACCGATTAAGGGGGTAGGTTGCTCTGGGTCCCGCAGCATTTTTTGGTAATCGAGGGCTTTTTGCAGTTGTTCTGCTGTGATTAGCCCCTTCTCTACCAGATAATCTCCCAAACGGGGAACCAGGGCTTCAGGCGTCATTGAGGGTGGCGCGTTTATCATTGTTGATCTCCGAGGTGAATCAACCTTGCCAGACCCATTCACCATTAACCATGGTTGCTGTTGGTTGCAGCGTGCACAGCATCTGCGGTGGAATGGTATATGGGTTTTCTTTTAATACGATCCGGTCGGCCAGATAGCCGGAGGAAAGTTTCCCTGCGGTGAATTCCAAACCGGCGGCATAAGCTGGGCCTGTGGTATATCCTTGCAGGGTTTGTTCCAGGGTCAGGCGCTGTTCCGGGAACCATCCATTTGGGCCTGGTGCGCCATCCGGCCGCTGGCGCGTGACCGCTGCATGGATGCCCAGGAAGGGGTTGGGTGATTCCACTGGACAATCGGAACCAAAGATCATCCGTGTGTTGTGAGACAACAGGGTTTGAAAGACATAAGCATGTGCGGCGCGCGATCCCCAATAGCGGTCGGCAGTGTACATATCAGACGTGGCATGTAGTGGCTGCACTGAGGCGATGATCTTCAGTTCTGCCAGGCGGTGCTGGTCATCGGGGTGCAGACATTGAACGTGTTCGATGCGGTTGCGCAGGTGCAGAAGCTGCGCTTTGTGTTCAAACTGCCGCAAAGCAGCATATGCTTCAATGATCTCGTGGTTGGCGGCATCACCAATTGCATGCACGGCCATGCTGATCCCGTTACTGGCAGCTTTCTTGCCGATTTCAAACAGTTTATCCCTATCCAGGAAGAGCATGCCCAGGTTGTTTGGTTCGTTTTCATAGGGGGCGAGCATGGCCGCAGTGTGGGGGCCAAGTGCGCCGTCGGTGAACAGTTTGAGCGATCCAACGCGCAGGTAAGAACTACCAAAGCCGCTGCGCAGGCCGAGCTTTATCGCCGCATCCAGCGATTCGTAGGGGATGCTTTTCAATACGCGCAGCCGAAGCTGGTCTTCCCGTGCCAACTCTTGCAGGGCGGCAAAGCAAAGACGCCGGTCAAAGTCATGTACACCAGTGACGCCCATTTTCCACAAGGTTTCCTGTGCGTTAAGTATGGCAGATTGTGTATTTGCTATGGTTGGTTCGGGAATGATCTTCTCAACCAGATTGACAGCGGCTTCGTATAGTATTCCATCAATTTTGCCGCTTGCATTGCGCCCGATTGTACCGTTTTCCGGATCGGGGGTCTCATTATCAATGCCAGATGCTTGCAGCGCAGCGCTGTTGACCCAGGAATTGTGCAGCGATTTCGAAGTCAGATATACCAGGTGATTTGGGGCTGCCGCATCCAGTTCGGCGGCTGTACCCGCACCTGCGGCCCACTGGTTTTGATTCCACCCGTGGCCCAGTATCCATTGCCCGGCCGGGGTGGTTTTTGCCCGTTCTGCGACCCGACGCAGGCATTCTGCCTTGCTGTCAGTCTCGCAGTTAATCTTTTGCAGGCTGCAAGCGTAATATTTCAGATGAAGATGCGAATCTGTCAATCCGGGCAGGATTGTGCGCCCACCCATCTCCTGTATAATGCAGTCTGTTCTCGCCAGGGCCAGCACGTCTGCCTCCCGGCCGACAGCAACAATGCGGCCGCCTTCAACGGCCAGGGCTTCAGCGACAGGCGTTGCTGTATCCATCGTGTAGATTCGGGCGTTGTGCAAAATGCGCATCGTGATTACTCCTCGAGCAGTCTTTCGATCAATGCGTCCAGTTCCTCGTTGGAATAGTAGTGAATGATCACCGAGCCCCCATTTTTCCCATGGTTCAAGGTCACCTTGGTGCCAAAATGAGTGCGCAGTTGTTGTTCCAGTTCCAGTATCTCGGGAGCGGGGGCTTTGCGTGGTTTTGGTGCAGGTTTATCCCCGCTGAGTTTGCGAATCAATTCTTCCGTCTGGCGCACATTCAAACCTTGTTTGGTGATGGTTTGCAGGGCGGCTGCCTGTGCCTGCTTTGTCGACAGTGCCAGCAGTGCCCGGGCGTGACCTTCACTGATCTGGCTGTTTGCCAGGGCTTGTTTGACCACCAGCGGCAGTTTCAGCAGCCGCAGGGTGTTGGTAACTGCTGTGCGGCTTTTGCCCACCCGGTTGGCGATCTCTTCATGCGACAGAGCAAACTCTTCGTTCAGGTGTTGATAGGCGTCGGCGGTTTCCAAAGGGGTCAGATCGGTGCGTTGCACGTTTTCGATCAGGGCCAATTCCAACTGCTGTTGGCTTGAAGCTTCTCGCACCAGGACAGGCACAGTTTCCAAACCGGCCAAAGAGGACGCCCGCAGCCGTCGTTCTCCGGCAATTAGGATATACTGATCTTTTTTGTCGTCATACGTCACGATCAGTGGCTGGATCACGCCGTGTTCTGTAATACTGGCCGCCAGTTCTTGCAATTGTTCCTCGTGCATCTTCTGACGAGGCTGGTGCGGATTTGCAATGACTTTTTTGATGGGAGCCTCAATTGTGCCTTCCGTTGGTTTTGCCGCCGGAACGGGTTGCGATGCATCGTGAAGTAATGCATCAAGACCTTTTCCTAAACCGCCTTTACGAGCCATAGTACCTTACCTTTAGTTAGAAATATTTGATGTTAACCCAGATCGTTGATAAATGTTTGATAGCGTTCATCGTCAATCCGCCCCTGTTCTTTCATTCCGGCGAGTTGCTGCATGATTTGGGCTTTGTCCAATTTGTCGTCACCGTAAAGCAGTTCGAGAGCCAGCAGTTGGTAACCGATGGCGCCGCTGGAATTTTCATCATAGAAGAGGATCGGCTGCCCGAATGAAGGTGCTTCGGCCACGCGAATGTTACGTGGAATGGTAGATTGGAAGACCTGATCCGGGAAGAATTTTTGAACTTCGGTGATCACGTCGTGTGATAATCGGGTGCGTTTATCTTCCATCGTCATCATCACCCCGCGGATCTTCAGCTCGGGATATATTGAATTTCGCACCTTGCCCAGGGTGTACACAAGTTGTCCGATCCCTTCTAGGGCCAGATACTCACATTGCACCGGGATCAGTACCCCGTCCTGGGCTGCCATCAGCCCGTTGATCGTCAAAAGACTGAGTGAGGGCGGGCAGTCGATGAGAATGTAATCATAGCGGTCCAGCACTGGATTCAGGGCATTGCGCATGCGGCGGTCGCGATGATCCAGTTCGATCAGCTCAACCTCGGCACCTGCCAGCGCAGGCGAGGAGGGCAGCAAGGATATCTTGAAGCGCGGGTTGTGCAAAATGGGTTCGACTATTGTTTTTCTGCCGATCAGCACTTCATAGGTACCGGAGTGTACATCGTTTTTGTTGATGCCCAGACAGGAAGTAGCATTCGCCTGGGGGTCAAGGTCAACCAGTAGCACTTTCTGGCCATAATATCCCAGATATGCACCCAGGTTAATGGCGGTAGTGGTTTTGCCGACGCCGCCTTTTTGATTGACAAGTGTATAAATGATTGCCATAGTTTTATGTCGTCTCGTTTATCTCCGCCAGGTACTGGCGTACCTCTGCGGGTTGAGGGGTTCCTTTCAAGCCAGGTCGTGCAATCGAATTGGCTGCTGCCAGGGTTGCCAGTTGGGCGGCAGCGGTCATATTGCCCGTCTGGAAAAAATGACAGAAGAATATTGCTGCAAAAATATCTCCGGCGCCGGTGGCATCCACTTCGCGAATGGCAGGCGGTTCAAAATGATGCATTTGCTCGCCAAAATAGAGGCGGGCGCCTTTGTTTGCCTCTGTGACCACCAGTAGTTTGGTTTCGCTGCGGTAACGCAGGATGGTCTCTTCATTCCCGTTTACATCTTCAAGGCTGAGCACCACTGCAGAAGCTCGGGCGAGGTATCTGGCCGCATTAGACCAGTTTCCTTTGCTGATCTTGCCCTGTACATCCCAGCGCCGCATCCACCCCTGGGGGGTGATCCCAAGATGGGCATCTGGAAAAATATCCAGCATGCTTTCGGGAATCTCGTGAGCCACCGGACCAAAATGAATCATTGGCGTTAACCGCCAGGCAAAGGGTACCATCTCTGGTTGCAGCGCGTCCGCCATGTGGTGGATGATTTGCATCCGACCCTGTGGTGTGGTCAAGTTCTCAAACGTGGTTGCCCGGGCAGTGGGCTGCACCGCCACCTGAACATTCGCCAGCTCGGGCAGGTTTTCTCCCTGCGGATAGGTTGTCAAAACACCCACGCGCAAGCCCATCGCGGCTGCGGTCAGGGCCGCATAAGAAGTCGTGCCGCCCAAAACAGGGCCAGAAGGGGTTATGTCCTGCGTAAGGTGGCCGATCACCAGATAATCCACAGGAGAATGGGATGTTTGACTACACATCAGGGTGCTTTCACTCCGCTTTGTTGTATCATCCTTAACTATAAATTATAACCCGAACTGCCTGCACGTATGTTGATCATGCAGGTTGAATTTTATGGAATGGTTTGAATCTGCAAACCTCATCGCCTGGTTGTGATGGTTGATTTGCTGAAACGGGGTCAGTTATCCAGTGAAAGATCAACCGCGTCGGATGAGGATTCCCCCTCATTTTCTGGCTGTCGTTTTTGTGCAAGCACCCGTAGAGCATCGTCCATGCTTAGATTTTCACGTCGCATGCCTGGAGCCGGTGTGCCACAGAAAGGACATAAATTCCAGGGCAGTTCCATTAAGCGGCCGCAGTGATGGCAGTTCTTCTTAAGTTTCGTATTACAGTTGGGGCAGATGATCCATTCGCCATCCACGCGGCGGCCGCAGCCCGGGCAAAGTGCATTGTCTTCAATGGTTTGCAGCATGGCTTCTTCTTCCAGTGTGTGCTGGTATTCCTCTTCGAGGGTCAGCGGGGGGCGGATGATGAGGTAGATCAAAATCCCGGGCAGGAAGAGTACAGCGACGATTAACACAGCCAGAATCCGCATCAATGGATCGCGTGCCCGCCGGCGGATGTCGCGGTAGGTCCAGATGATGAGGCTCAACCACAAGGCCGCAGTAAATGCGGCAGCAAATGCCGTGCCAATTAAGACCAGATTACTTAGGGATGAGGGATTGAGTGTCATGTATGCTCTCCAATGCCCCGATTATAGCATGGTTGCTGTGAGCAGGGTGTTGGAAGGCAGGAGGGAAATGCTGGTTACCCGATACCACTGGAGACATGAAAAAACCCCTGCCAGAAACGCTGGCAGGGGCACATTGCTTAATCGAGATACCCGCGGAGTTGACGGCGCAGCAATGGGTTGCGCAGCCGGCCGAGGGCCTGTGATTCGATTTGCCGCACACGCTCGCGGGTAACGCCCATCTTGCGTCCGACCTCTTCCAGGGTATACACTTTGCCATCCAGCAGGCCATAGCGCAATTGCAAAATGCGTACCTCACGCGGCGGTAGTTCATTGAACACCGTCACGAGTTGTTGTTTTAACAGATTATGCGCAGCCAGACTGTCGGGTGATGGACTATCCTCGTCTTTAATGAAGTCATACAGCACTGAATCGCCTTCGTCATCGGTGGGGGTTTCCAGAGAAAGCGGACGCCGGGCAATCTTTTTGATTTGATCGACCTTTGTAACCGGGATATCCAAAGCGCTTCCCACTTCTTCCGAGGTGGGGTCACGTCCAAGCTCCTGGGTTAGTTTGTGCTGTTTGCGCAGCAGTTTGTTGATCTGGTCACCCATGTGCACCGGGATGCGGATCGTGCGTCCCTGGTCGGCAATCGCGCGGGTGATCGCCTGCCGGATCCACCAGGTGGCATACGTGCTGAATTTATGTCCGCGGCGGTAATCGAATTTTTTGGTCGCGCGAATCAGACCGATATTGCCTTCCTGGATCAGGTCAAGGAAGGGCACGCCGCGGTTATTGTATTTCTTTGCCACGCTGATCACCAGGCGAGAGTTGGCCGTAATCAGGTGCTCGCGGGCGGCCATGCCGTCGCGGATGGCGTTGACCAACTGCTGGCGGCGCAATTTGCTGACCCGGCCTTTGGCTAATTCTTCGCGGGCCAAGCGCCCGATCTCGATACGCTGTGCCAGGTTGATCTCTTCGCGTGAGGTTAATAATGGAATACGGCTGACCTCTTTCAGGTAGAGGCTGATCGTGTCGTTGGTGTCGATTTCTGCCAGATCATTTGTATTCGCTGCTTTTTGGCGTTCTTTTTCATCTTCTTCGACTTGGCGCAGATCTTTTTCTTCGGGACCACCAGCCAGAGGGGCTTCTTCATAAGGGATACCAGCACTGTTTAACGCAGAAAAAGCTTTTTCCAGTAGCTGAACATCATTTTCTGCCCTGGGATAAAAGCGCAGAATGTCATCAATTGTGATGAAATGCTTGCGAAGACCCAGGGCAACAAGTTGTGCTGTTTGTTCCTGTTCATCTTGATAGAAGATTGGTTCGTTCATTTTTTCCTCAGCGCACCGCTAACATAGTACACACAGACAGAAAGCCGCGAACTGCCTGCGGCGATGTTGAGCAGTTTCACTTATTTTGTTGCGTTTGATTGGGCAAGACCTGTCATTTGGGCTGAAATTGCACCAACTCATCGCATTTCGTTGCAGAATATTATCTGCCCCCCCTCCGCAGCTATTTGTTTGTATAACTAGTATAGATAAAAATGCAGTTAAATACAATAACCTATTATAAAACCAGGGCTCCTTTTTGAACCGCGTCAAAATCTTTTTGCTGTATACTGGTTTCTAGGCGGTGTGAGAGAAAGAGGAATGCAAGGATGAGCAATAAAAATGTGACAAGCTACCGCATCATGGACCTCGATGTCCAGGAGCGGCCGCGGGAAAGACTGGCTGCGGTTGGCGCACAGGCATTGAGCAAGGCCGAGCTGCTGGCAATTTTATTGCGTGTAGGTGTGCAGGGGGAGAATGCAGTCCACATGGGGCAGCGGTTATTGAATGACATGGGCGGCCTGCTTGGATTGCAAAGTGCTTCCTTTGTGGAACTCAGGAATCAGCATGGGATCGGTGCTGCAAAAGCCGCACAGATCAAGGCAGCCCTCGAATTGGGCAAGCGTTTGAGGGCATTGGATTTTGGTGAACGCCCGGCGATCCATGAACCGCGGGACGTGTTCGAAATGGTGCGCGACGAGATGTCGGCTTTGCCCCAGGAACATCTCTGGGTGATGCTGCTGACCATCCGTAATCAGGTCATCCATACCGAGAAGTTGTACAAGGGCTCGTTGAATGCCTCGACTGTGCGCGTGGCCGAAGTATTCAAGCCCGCCATTCAGCACAACGCGGCGAGCGTGATCCTCGTGCATAACCACCCCTCGGGCGATCCCGGCCCCAGTCCGGAGGACGTCACCCTGACCCGGGCGGCGGTCGAGGCCGGCAAGCTGCTGGACATTAAAGTGCTCGATCATCTGATCATCGGGCATGGGCGATTTGTGTCGCTCAAGGAGCAAAAGAAGGGCTTTGATTAAGCCGGTCGAAGCTGTTTTGTTGACAAAATTTTGACTTCATAGTATGATTTTGGGGCTCCCCACGGGAAGTAGTTTGGCGAGGTAGCTCAGTGGTAGAGCAGGGGACTCATAAGCCCTTGGTCGTGGGTTCAAATCCCTCCCTCGCCACTAAAACGTTCACTGGTCTTGTCGGAGTGAGCGTTTTTCTTTAATCCCCAAGTGTAGAAAACAGGTTGGTCGTGGGCCCCCGGAAGGGGATGATGTTTACTGGCAGGGCCTTATTCAGTTGATGCTTTTTGGAAGGTTAATTGATCTTGATGCGCCTCCTTCAAGATGAGTTGCTCACCTTCGATAGAATAGGTGTCTACCTCCGATAGAAAGGTCAGATATTCCTGTTCTTGCTCCATGATCCCTTCAGGATCTAAACAGGCCATCGCTGTGGCAGCAAGCTGTCCACAGGAAATATTGTTCCCGTCGATTGTATACTCACCAAAATAGGTGTTGCAGCCAGAAGAACCGTGTACTTTACCATCCTCAAATTCTATGGTGATGGTACGATCAGCAATCGGCACAGACTTTCTGATGAAAACCAAATTCCATTTGGTGTTTTCCAGTTCATCTGTTCCAGCGGGACTCAGTGTTGAACATGATGCAAGGATCAATCCGAGGATCATTATCCATATAAGAGTTCTTTTGTTTTTATTCATTTTTACCTCCAGGTCTGTTAATAAAACGTTTGAAGGAAAAGAAAAGTTCCCGCAGATTTTGAAATCTGCGGGAGGTTGTTACTTAATGTTTTTTGACTGGAGGCATTGATTGGCGATCCCCCGGGTAATTACATCGATAGGTCGCCATCCTGCGAGAATTTGTTGAAGATCAGCAGAGAGATGATCGTCAAAACAGCAAGCATAGTGGATAGAGCCGCCGCTATTCCGTAGTTTCCTCGAATGATTTGAGTATAAATTTCTATCGTAAGCGTTCTTGTACGTGCAGTATAGAGAAGAATAGCTGTCGATAGTTCACTGATCATGGTGATCCAGCTCAAAATCGCACCGGATATAATTCCCGCGGCCATCATGGGCATCGTTATCTTATAGAATGTATTAATTTTTGAACTACCCAGGCTGAGAGCAGCTTCTTCGATGTTCATCGGAATCTGCTGCAAAATGGCTGCGGTAGACCTGATGGTATAGGGCATCCTGCGAATGACCAAACCAATCACCATGATTATCATTGTTCCGCTCAAAATCATTGGCGGCTTATTAAAAGCGATCAATAACGTGATACCTATCACCGAGCCAGGGATAATGTAGGGAATCATTGAGATTGAATCCAATATGCTGGAGACAGGTCCAGGGCGCCTGACAGAGATATAGGCTAAAAGCACAGCCAGAAAAACGATAATTACCAGAGAAATAGCGGGGATCAGCATTGTGTTGGTTATCGCTCTTCCAACTTTGTCAAAGGCAGCGGTATAACTCTGAAAAGAGTATCCTGGGGCAAAGGTTGTTCCGTGAACATTCTTAAACGATGTGTAGAAGATATAAACCTGCGGCATGATCGAAATCCCTACGAGCAGGTAGGAATAGGCGTGAATAAGAATGCGTTTTATTCCGCTGGCTTCTTTGGGTCTGATCTTGTTGATTGCATTCATGGTAAAGGATTTGCGCACGGAAATATATCTCTGAACCAGGAAAATAATCATGGTAATGATGATTGCTACAATAGAGATCGCGGCGGCAAATCCGTCATCCCCCCCAATTTCACTGATGAACTCATTAAAAATCGTAACTGGAAAGGTTCTGTAGCCTTCGCCAATCAGCATGGGGGTACCGAAATCGGCCAGGGCTCTCATAAAAACCAGAAGGCCGCCAGCCAGAAGCGTAGGGGTGATCAGTGGAATAATGATTTTGAAAAAGCGGTTGACGCCAGAACAGCCCAAATTTTCGCTGGCCTCCAGCAAGGAATTGTCCACATTCTTAAGAGCGCCAGAAACATACAGGAAAATCAATGGATAAAGCTGCAAGGTCAGCACCAGAAGAATGCCGGCAAAGCCGTAAATATTGGGGATCGTGATCCCCAGCGTGTTTTTAAAGATCTGAGTGATCAAGCCGCTCCGGCCCAAAAGAAGAATCCATGAATAGGCCCCGATAAAAGGAGCAGACATTGAAGAGAGTATGATCAGGACTTGCAGAAACTTCTTGCCCCGAATTTCATAACGTGAAAATATGTAGGCCAATGGTGTAGCGACGATCAGGGTTAGAATAGTGACGGCCGTAGTTACTTTAAAGCTGTTCAACAGCGTATTGAAGTAATAGGGAGTATTGAAAAATTTGACGAAATAGTTGAGTGTGAACTGTCCGGTTTCTTTATCTACTACTGCCTTAGTCAGCAGATTCATCATAGGCAGGATAAGAAAAATCCCATATAGTATCAAAAGCCCTAAAGTCAACAGTGTCCAAAGATCAAATCTCGCTTTTCGGTTCATAGGGTTCTAGTCCTTCCTTATGAGATTCCGCGTACCATCATCTGAAAAGATGTTTATTTTATGATTCTTGATGGACAAATAGACTTCTTCCCCAACGTTTAAGAGATTCTCCAGAGAGGATTCACGTATGATCTCTACAAGTTGTTGGTTATGATTAAGTTCTACCAGTTGGTGTGTATTCAAACCTAAAAAGAAACTGTCTTTGACAATACCTTTTAGAGGTGAATTCTCTTCTTTGTGCATGATGAAATCTTCTGGTCTGACAGAAAGAAGAACGGGGCAGTCTTCCTGAACGGAAAGATTTTCTGCAGAAAAGCTGAAATCCCCGAATTTAATGAGTTTTTCGTTTGAATGATAGCTGGCATTAATAAAATTTGTCCTCCCGATAAATGTTGCAACAAACTTATTTCTGGGTCTGTGATAGATCTCCTGCGGAGCTCCTACATGTTGAATTTCCCCATTACTCATAACGGCGATTCTATCTGAGATCGCCATTGCCTCTTCCTGATCATGGGTTACGTATACTGTTGTAATACCAACTTCTTTCTGGATATCACGGATTACCTGACGCATCTCCAACCGGAGTTTTGCATCAAGGTTAGACAGGGGTTCATCCATCAACAGGACATCAGGTTTGATCACCAGAGCTCGGGCCAGGGCAACTCGCTGCTGCTGCCCGCCAGAAAGCTGCTCCGGCTTTCTATCCCGTAATTCATAGATCTGCATCAGCTTGAGAAATTTATCCGCCTCCTTTTTGATAGCTGCCTTGCTGTACTTGCGATTCCGCAAACCGAATTCAACATTCTGGCGCACTGAATAATGAGGGAAGATGGCATAATTTTGAAAAACCATGCCAATGTTGCGGGTACTGACTTTCATATCGTTGATTTTTTTATCATTAAAGAAAAACTCTCCCCCTTCGATCGTGTTGAATCCTGCAATCATTCTGAGAAGCGTTGTTTTACCACATCCTGATGGACCAAGGAGCGTAAACAACTCCTTATCCTTAATGTCAAGTGAAATATCCGAGATAACTGTATTGTCCCCAAATTTTTTGACCGCGTTCTTTATGATTATATTAACACTCATGTGTCGTACCTTTCCTTTATGATTTTCGGGATCTTATGATAGTTAACAAAAATGGATCAAGGTTCAAGTGCAACCAACAACCGGTTGAAAAGGTGCCATAATCCATGGAGTAAAAACAGACAATCAGGCAATTAATTTAATAATAACAAATTTTATGTATAACATTACAGAGATATTTTACTACTCGTACAAAAAGTGAAGAACACAACATTGGAATTTTACAAAAAAAAGAAGACGGGGAAAAACAGTCACCTGATTAAAGGGTCTGTTCTTCCCCATTAATAAAGCTAAGATTTACTGTACTGTCTCTACATAGATCTCTTTGAAGTGATCCTGGAAAGCTTCCTTGTTCTCGGAGACATATTCCGTATCTTCTTTGAGAACATTGATGTCGGAGAAGTTGGTCATGTAATCAGCAGTCTCTACCTCTGCCAGTACAGGCCTGTTGGTGAGTTCGGTTCCGAACACATTCTGGACGTCTTCTGAGATGATCAGGTCAATGAACCGGCGGGCATTCAGCAAGTTCTTGCAGTCTTTGACAATGCCAGAAGCAGCGGGAAGGTAAACGACGCCTTCTTCCATGTAGACGACTTCAACATCTGAGCCGTCACGAACCAGGGTAATACTGGGGTCTTCGTACGAGAGACCAACGGTGTACTCGCCATCGCGAACACCTTTCCAGACAGAGCTGGAGCTGTCGATCACCACAGTATTGGCGAATAATTCTGCAACAAATGCCCAGGCTTCTTCGCTTTCCAGGTCGCCATCTCCCATTGCGTTAAGCATGTTGGTCAAGTGAGCAAATGCACTGGAGGACGCTGTCGGGTTGGCAGATACGATCTTGCCTGCCAGTTCAGGATTAAGGAGATCTTCGTACCCATTGATCTCAATATCACCGATCAGGCTTTTGTTGACCAGAAGGACACTTCCATCAAGAGCATAGGTGGTAATCTTGCCTGTAGTATTTTGGTAGAGTTCAATGACGTTCTCATCGTTGGGCGAAACATAGTCCTGGAACAG
>JAIOTF010000280.1 GCA_021107195.1 Anaerolineaceae bacterium
CGCCAAAGCCACGGAGCTATACTGGACCGGTCATATGTTCTCCTGGCTGCGAAACGTTGGCCCCGGTGCATATTACAGCAACCGCCCATACTACTGCCCCGAAGTAGCCGGTTTCCTGCCGACACATTCTCTCAAGGAAGCCATTCCGGCGGTGCACAATTATATCGACAGCCACAAAGACGAATGGGATCGGTACGGCATCCGGACAAAAGGCCTGGACGTGTATTTCTCGCGCAACGCAGCCTACCTTTGGGTAGACACGCTTTATCCTGAGAATGTCCCCGAGGCGCACGAGTATGGCTTAACGGTTCGCAAAGACATAGCTGAACTGCTCTTCTCTCAATGGATGTCACCCGGAGGCATAGTCGCCGGCATTGCTCCGTACATCATGGATAAATTGGGGAACTCTTTCAAGTTGATGCAAACCTTGAAGGCGACTCTGGACCCCAATAATATCCTCAACCCCGGAATCCTGAACCTGGGAGGAAACCCCACTCTGGGACCGATTCTCGAACAAATCGATGGAAAGGATCACCCCGCCCTGGACGCTTTGGCGGTGTTCACCTATCAGTGCCTGCGCTGCGCTTTCTGCTTCGACGTAAGCTGGGTCGGCGAGGGACATAAATGCCCATCCTACGCCTACGGGTCACTGGAATCACACAGCGCGCGCGGACGAATTGCAATCGCACGCGCCATCCTTGAAGGCGAATTGGTCTACGATGAAGATGTGGCCGACCGCGTCTTCAGTTGTACATTGTGCGGGGCATGTTCGGAGCATTGCCTCAAACAACTTGATATCCAGGAGATTTACCAGGCTATGCGGGAGGATTTGGCCGCCAAAGGACTGACACCAAAAGGATTGCATCACGTCGTCGAGTTGACAATGGCGGAACACAATCCGTTCGATAAACAGGCCGAGGATCGTCTCCAATGGCTTAAGGACAAATCGCACGTTGACGTCAAAGCCAAAACCGCCTACTATGTGGGCTGCTCCCCATCTTTCTCCAAGCGGTCAATGGCGAAGGACGGTGCCGAATTGTTGAATAAATTGGGTGTAGATTATACGATTGCTTCCGACGAATGGTGCTGTGCCCATCCGCTTATGGTTGCCGGTGAGCGTGAAAAAGCCGCCGAGTTCATGCGTCACAATATCGAGATCTATCAATCTCTGGGTGTCGAACGCATCGTTTTCACATGCCCGGGATGTTATGAAACTTTCAAGAAAGAAATGCCCCAGGTTCTGGGCGAGCCACTGCCTTTTGAAACGCTGCACATAGCCGAACTCGTTGCAGAAGAACTTGAAGCTGGCCGGGCCGCTTTCGAGCCTATGACTGGCGGTGTGGTGATTACCTATCACGATTCATGTACATTGGGACGCGGATTGGGCGTGTACGACGCGCCGCGCAAGGTAATCGAGGCTATACAAGGCACGCGTCTGGCTGAGATGCCCAGAAACCAGGGCGATTCTTTCTGTTGCGGCGCCGGCGCGTTCGTGCGCTACGATTTTCCCGAATTAACAGAAACTGCCGGGCGTGACAGATGGTCAGAGGCCGTGGAAACAGAAGCCAACTTGCTGCTTACCGCCTGTCCGGCCTGTTTGAGTCAATTCCAATCTATGAAGGCGCGCACCAAAGACCCCCTCCAGGTGATGGATTTGGTCAATTTGGCTAACAAGCAAATCATAGTCAAGGAAACAACAACCTAATAGATTTTCCGGAAACAAGGTAACAGTCATTTGAAATGGCCGTGACTGTCACCTGCGAATATCAACAAGCTAAAAAAGGAGCTGCCCCATGAAGAAAAAACTTGTTACCACTCATTCCGCTTTGATAGCTGTTTGGGCTGCGCTCATCGCGGTCTCCTCGTTGCTACCTGCATTTCCAGTCATCGGAACAGGAGCCACCCTGAACGTCGGTGATGCAATCGTTGTCCTGGGAGGGATTCTATTTGGCCCCTGGGCCGGTGGAATTGCAGCCGGCGTAGGTGGTTTCATCGGGCAGTTGATCGCCCCACATGGCAATATTTTTGGGCCGCTGCAATTTACGATTGCGATTATGGCTGCTATTGCCGCCGGATTGGCAATGCAACGAAAATGGTTTTATCCACTGGTAGCTTTACTATTTTTCGGTTCTATATGGTACCTCTTCCCATTAGGCCGCCAAGCCTGGGCAACACCCCTGCTCTATTTACCGGGAATCATCGCCTGCATCGTTGGCTGGATATGGGGGAATGGCTGGCTGACATCTGATCGCAGAGCACAAATCTTTACAGGCGTGTTTGTGTGCGGGCTGATCGGGGTTGTAATAGCCCTCTCAATTGGGAATTTATGGGCACTGGTTATGTTTGCGCTCCCTGCCCCGATCTGGTTCAGCGTTCTCTTTATCTCTCCAATCGAGAGAATTGGCTTTGGGTTGATTGCCGCAGCTATCGGAACACCGTTGTTGATCGGGCTGCCAAAGATTTCGGTGACTGTAGGGCCAGCATTGACCGAAGAAGATACCGATGACGATGACGAATGGGATGACGAATGAAAACACTCTCTTTTAAAAGCCGTGTTCTTTTGAAAGAGGCTGAAACTTTCATCGGGGGGGAAGAATCCTTTTGGTTCCGGCTTGTCCGGGCTAAGATTCTACGGAGAAAATTGTGTCCTTGGATTTCGATGTAGTAATTTTGGGTGCTGCAGCAGTTGACCTGGTAGCCAGGGTTGACAGGCTGCCAGGCATTGACGAAATAGTTTTCGCCCGCGAGTATGCCCACCATGCCGGAGGCAGCGGAGCCAATATTGCCGTCGGCATCGCCAAACTTGGACGAACAGTAAGCTCTCTCGGAAAAGTGGGCGATGATGAGGCAGGCAAGTGGTTGTTGAAGAATCTGAGTGCTTCTGGCGTCGATACTCAGGCAATGCTGAGTGTTGCAGGAGGCAAATCTGCATCCTGCTTCATTGCCCTCGACGCTCACGGTAACAGAGTCATCTTTGCGCTTGGCGGCTCGGCACTCATCGAGGATGTGGACGAATTGGATCTTCCCCGCGTTACCGGAAGCCGGGTGCTGTGTATCGGCGATGCTTTTATCCCCGTAGCTGTTGCCGCGGCTGAGGCTGCCCATGACAATGAAACAACCGTCTTTTTCGTTCCCGGCGGCTTAATGGTCACCAATGGACTTAAGGAATTAAGCCCAGTTTTGCAAAACACCAGCGTATTGGTGATCAGCAGGAATGAAGCGAACACATTGACCGGTGATTGCTCTCTCGTTGAGGCTGTCCGGCTTCTCAGAGAGACGGGACCTGAGGTTGTCGTCGTAACTTTGGGAGCCAAGGGAGCAATTCTAGCGAGCGATGACGGCATTGAAACTGTCCCCGCCTTTGATGTGTCTGTCGCCGATACCACTGGCGCCGGGGACGCCTTTACAGCAGGGCTCATGTACGCCTTTCTCGACGGCCGCACATGGCTGGAAGCTGTAAAAACAGGATGTGCAATGGCCGCCGTCAAAATCGGTCACTTTGGAGCAACTGGCGGCTTGCCGAGTAAATTGGAATTGGAAAGGTTTATTGAAATAAGGAAAACATTATGAAAGGCATAGCAGCAGGTAAACCCGGAGAAGTGTTGGTATTCGACTTTCCCTCGCCAGAGCCTGGCGCAGGAGATTTGATCGTCAAGCCGTTAGCGTGCGGGATTTGTTCGACGGACGTAAAAATGGCAAGCCGCGGATCGGGCGGCAAAATCGAGTATGCCCTTGGACACGAACTGGCAGCGGAAATCGTCACAGTGTCAGAGGGTGAAAAACGATGGGAGGTGGGGCAAAAAATCGTTGCTGCGCCCTATCTGCCCTGTGGCGCATGCTATTACTGCCAGCATGGTCAACCAACCCTATGTAAAAACCTTTTTAGTGTCTTCCTTTCGCCGGGAGGGCTTGCCGAGTTGGTGAAGATTCCGCGTGACCTGGCCGCCCGGGGCACCTTCCTCATCCCTGATGCTATGCCAGTTGACATTGCCGCTCTCGCAGAACCTTTTGGGTGCGTGATCAAAGGTGTCGAGGATGTGGGACTAAAAACCGGAGATTCGGTTCTAATAATTGGTGACGGTCCTATGGGCGTTATCGCCGCGGCGGTCAGTCGTTATCATGGCGCCAGTCTGGTCATGGTTGCGGGCATGACACCCCATCGCCTGGCAGTGGTCGAGAAGCATTATGCCGATGTTGTGATCAATGTCGGCCAAAGCGATCTCCGCAGCGAGGTTGATAAACATACACACGGCCGCGGCGCAGACATTGTCATGTCTGCCGTTTCCAGCGCAGAAGCCTTGTCCAACGCAATCGATTGTGTGCGCCCGGGCGGGTGGGTCAATGCCTTCGCCGGGGTACCGGATGGCACAACCATCTCTCTCGATCTCAAAAAACTACACTATCAGCAGTACTTTATGACCGGCTCCTTTGGGGTTGGCCCCAATCACCTCGTCAAGGCATTAAATATGTTCGCCTCCGGGCGAGTCAATGTCGCGCCGGTCATATCTGCTCATTTCCCATTCGCACAAGCCATCAAAGCAGTTGCCTATGCCAGAGACAGAGCAGGTCTCAAGGCAATGGTTACTTTTCAATGAGATTCCTGTATATGAAACAAGAATTTACCACGAAGGCAAAAAAGTATAAAAAATCCCTGCGGGTATTGTAGTGAGAAATTCTCTATTAAAAACACAAGGATACTAATGAAAGAACATAGAATACGACGCTTATTTGCAGAAGACAACAGGATTGTGATTGTAGCTTTCGACCATGCCGCTTTCATGGGACCTGTCCGCGGCCTGGAAAAACCGGGCCAATTCATCGATAATATTGTCGCCACCGGGGTTGATTCGGTGTTGACAACTATGGGAATCGCGCGCACGTTTTGTGGAAAATTCGGACACCTCGGATTGATACTGCGTGTGGACGGTGGAGCCACCATGCGAAACCCCAAAATGGGCGACATCGCTCTGTCCTTCTCCGCTCAGGACGCCCTCCGCCTGGGAGCAGATGCCGTGGCCTGCATGGGCATGATCGGCTTCGATGAAGAGTCGTCCTCGCTGCGCAATCTTGCCGCGCTCTCCTCGCAGTCAGCTGAATGGAATATGCCTCTGCTGGCTGAGATGCTCGTCAAGGGTACAGACGATGGCACGGTCACCGTCGAAGATGTCGAATTCGCCATGAGAATTGGCGCCGAACTGGGCGCTGACCTGATCAAGGCTCCTTATGCTGGGCCAGCTACGGATTTTGCGGCAGCCCTCCAGGCCTGCTACCGTCCGGTTGTCGTGCTGGGTGGGGCCAAAAGGGATGATCCGGCCGCGCTGTTGGAGAATGTCGCCGAGGCGATTGACGCCGGTGCCAACGGGGTAGCAATCGGACGCAATATCTGGCAGCACCCCCACCCCGCCAGCGTGTGCAGGGCATTGGTCGCCATCGTCCACGGCGGTGCCAGCGTTGCCCAGGCCCTAAAGGAGATAGTAAATTGACCAGGCTGATTGTCGGGTTGGATATTGGCACATCGTCTGTAAAAGCCGGGCTATTCAACCTGGATGGGCGAAAAGTCGCCATCTCACACGCCCACTACGGGATTTATTCACCCCATAAAGGTTGGGCAGAGCAGGACCCTGCAGAATGGTGGGCCGGAGTCAAAGAGGTTCTCAACACTGTGACGACCGGGATCGATCCAGCCAAAATCGCTGGCATTGGTTTAAGTGGACAATGCCCCGGACACGTACTTGTGGATGATTCGGGAAATGCCATCGGCAACGCCATCATCTGGAGAGACAGACGTGCCACACACGAAGCCCAATGGCTCGCCGAAAACATTTCCAGAGAACAGGCAGCTAAATGGATCGGCACCTTCCTGGGGGCAAACGCAGCCTCGCCGCCTGCCAGGTTACTCTGGCTGCGCGACAATCTGCCCGGAGATTGGGAGAAGGCAAGCGTCGTGCTTCAGCCGAAAGATTATATCGGTCTGAAATTAACCGGCGAGTCGCAGACCGATATTCACAGCGCATACTGCCTCGTGAACCCGAATACAGGGAAATACGAAGAAGATTATTTCGATCTGCTGGGGCTGTCCACTGAGAAAGTTCCGGCTGTACTCTCGCTTACCGAGCCGCTGGGGACGGTTTCAAGTCGAGCGGCAGAGCAAACCGGGCTGCCTGTTGGCGTTCCCGTTATCGTGGGGACGATAGATGCCTGGTGCGATAATCTGGCCGGAGGTGTCACTCAGGCGGGGGTGGCAGTAGACGTTTCTGGTACATCAGAAATGATCTCTATGCATTCAGAAGTCGAGTATGCAGGAGGCCCAGTGTTTTTGGCCCGACTGGGAGATGATCTTCGATTTCTCTGCGGCCCCACTCAAGCTGGCGGCGATACTCTGAGATGGCTTTCGGATGGTTTTCTGCGTCAAAGCAATCTGCCCAACAGTTTTAGCCAACTGCAATCCCTCGCGGATGATGTTCCGGCTGGAAGTGACGGGGTGATTTTTCTCCCCTATTTGTACGGCGAAAGAGCGCCCATCTGGGACCCGTCTGCCAAAGCAGGCTTCCTCGGTCTCACAGGGGCGCATGACTTACGGCACTGCGTCCGGGCAGTGTACGAAGGGGTGGGCTTTGCAATCCGGAACATTCTGGAAATATGCGAGCAGATAAACTCACACGAAGCAGATTATCTAACCATTTGCGGCGGTGGTTCTCAGAGCAGGTTCTGGAACCAAATTAAAGCAGATATAACCCAGCGATCTGTAAAACCTGTAGAAATCAAAGAATCAGCTTGTTTGGGGGCTGCGATTTTGGCCAGTGTTGGCGTTGGAATATTCCCGAAGTTGCAGGATGCCTGCGCGAATATGATTCGCTTTGATGAAACAATCGAGCCAAATACCATGAATTCTGCTGTTTATGAAGATGCGTTCCAAAAATACTTGAGTATCTATCCAAGTTTGCAGCCTGTGCTTGCTGGCTACGAAGTGAGAAAAACATGAATACTCAACTCATCGTGCAAGCTGCTCGCTTATATTACGAACACAACTTAACCCAACAACAGATTGCGGATCGGTTAAGTACCACCCGCCAAAAAGTGTCCCGCTTGCTTGTCCAGGCGCGCGAGGAGGGAATCGTCAAAATAATCATCAACGATCCAACCCCTTCAGAGCCACAACTTGAAATAGAACTGGCAGAAACCTTTCATCTCAATAAAGTTGTCTTGACAGAGGGTGCTGGTTTAGATCAAAGTGGCTTGAGACATAGTATTGGAATAGCAGCTTCTGATTATTTACAGCAGATATTGAAAGATGGTGATTATGTCGGAATTGGGTGGGGAAGAACCCTGTTTGCAGTAGTGAGCACACTTCAAAAAAATAAAGTTGCACGGATCAATGTGGTTCCAATGATTGGCGGGTCCGGCGATATGGTGCCGTCTTTCCAGGTAAATGAGCTTGCTCGTCTCCTGGCAGAAGCGTTTGAGGGAACATACAGGCCGATTTATGCACCAGCTTTCACGCATGACATTAATGAGCGGAAAACGATCATGGATACCCATGAGGTCAAGCAGGTTATAAAGCTGTGGCCGAGATTGGATATCGCTGTCGTGGGAGTCGGTCAGGTTGAGCTCCAGAAAAAATCGTCTATGTTTTTTACCGATTGCATGACAAATGCTGCCTTAGCCAGATTAAAGTCAGAAGGTGGAATCGGCGATATATGTGGGAACTTTTTCGATATCCAGGGCAGGCCGGTAATGGATACCCCTGGAATTGTTGGAGCTAATCTAGAACAACTGCGGCAAATTCCAGAGGTTATTGCCGTTGCTGGTGGATTAGGAAAAGTCAGAGCATTGATTGGCGCATTACAGGGAGGCTTTATCAAAACCCTGGTTACGGATGTGGTCACTGCCAGAGCAGTGCTCGCAGCGCATAAAGAGGAGGTGGTGCTATAAGCGATTCTCGGGGTAGGACTTGAAGCAATTCTATCCCGGAACAAAAAATGAAATATCATCGTATCAAACCAACATATTTAAATCAATACCCTATTAATAAGGAGAAATAAAATGAGAAAGAGCATATTTATTCTGATCAGCATATTGGTGTTGGCTGCCATGCTGGCTGGCTGCGCACAAGAGAGTGAAGTTGGCGATGCAGTCCTGACAATCACTGGCGATATTGGCAAGACCAATTCGGGCGAGAAGTATGTTTTCGACGAGGCCCGGTTCGAAGAACACTCAGTGGACTTGGTCATCAATGATGTCTGGATGGGTGATGGTCAAGAATACAAAGGCGTCTTGCTTTCTGACATAATCGATATTGTCAAGCCTGGTTCTGACGTAACCACGGTCAGCGTCGTCGCGGTGGACGGCAAATCCGCAGATGTTGCTATCGAAGATGCCAAGAACATGGATATCTTGATGGTTCACTACCTGAGCGGCGAGATCCTCGGTGACGACGTTGGCGGCCCGGTGAAGATCGCGTTTGGTGCCGATGCGCAAGAAGTCTATCCTGACGAAAGCTGGATGTGGTGGGTAGCTGAACTGAAGTTCAAATAAAGCATGGCGAATCCATAATAAAAGGGGCGCAAGGTAACTTGTGTCCCTTTTACTAGCTCGGTCAGGTCAGAACCTAAGAAGGATTTTTCACCACACTTCGTCTCTATGTCCTTTCGGAGGATGGAAATTTGGCTTGATTTACTTCTTGCGTGCGTAAGTCCTGGAGAAGTAATCGCTAGTTGTTTTTGGAGTGAGATATGAGCAAAATTCGAAGCCTAATTCTGTTCGCCACTATATTACCTGGCCTGACATTTACATCCCTGTCTTGCAGTGCATTCACCCAACCTGCAAATGTGCCCACAACCGAGCCACAGAGTTTTGCTTCCACACCTGCACCCACTCTCATCCCTGATAAACCAGACATCACGTACTGCACCGCTGACAACGTGGAACTCAAAATGGATATGTACTACCCAACCATGGATGAGACCTCACTGCCGGTGGTAGTGTATGTGCATGGTGGCGGCTGGACTAGCGGTGATAAAACGAGAGGTACAGGAATCCGTTTCATTCCGACCCTTATCGAACGCGGATTTCTGGTTGTAGCCATCAACTACCGCCTGTCCCCGGAATATAAATTCCCGGCTCATATCGAAGATGTGAAATGCGCCATACGTCATTTACGGGCGGAAGCCGAAACCTATAATCTGGATCCAGATCGGATTGGAGCCATTGGCAGCAGCGCAGGTGGGCATCTTGTGTCCCTGCTGGGTGTAACTGATGAAAGCGCCGGGATGGAGGGTTCCGGCGGATATCTCGAATACTCCAGCCGTGTTCAGGCAGTGATCGATATATCCGGACCCGATCCGACCTTGTTCTGTGCCGACGCCTGGGTCAGGCAGATCTTTGGGGCAGAAGACATTGACGCTGAAATCATCTCTCTGGCCAGCCCGTTGGTGTATATCTCAAATGACGATCCTCCCTTTCTAATTTTGCACGGCGAATTGGATGAACTGGTTACACTGGAGCAATCCCAGGTTTTTCGTGACAGCCTGACAACCGCGGGCGTGACAGCCACTCTTCAGGTGGTGAGCAATGCCGATCACGGATTTAAACAAAAGGGAAACCCAATCGATCCCAGTTATGAATCTCTTATACAGATGGCCGCCGATTTCTTCGACCAGCATTTGAAATATAACTAACGCTGTTCGCAGCCTGAGTGGTTTTGCAAAAACCGCACATTTGCACTGGCGTGCAGCGCATTGGTAAATGAGTAAATATTAAATGGATTTATTCGAAAAAGCATACGCATGTTTAGCTGGTCTGGCAATTGGGGATGCCATGGGGATGCCCACGGAATTTCTGACCCCGGAGCTGATTGCCGATAATTACGGCTGGGTTAAAGATTTCGTGCAGCCTTTGGATTGGCACCCCCATTCCCGCATGAAGCCTGGCGCAATCACTGACGACACCGGGCAGACCCTGGCAATTGCGCGCGCTTACACCAACGATGGCACACTATCCCCCGAGGATGTTGCCCTGGAGCTGGTTGCCTGGGCAGATGGAATCCCCAAAGAAGCCTTAGCCACCTTCATCGGTCCGAGCACCAGCAAAGCATTGAGTGCTATCAAAGCAGGTTGCAGCCCGAGTGAAAGTGGTTCCTCAGGCAAAACCAATGGCGGTTCGATGCGAGTTGCGCCGGTAGGCATTATCAGGCATGGCGATCAGAGCGGCGCTGTTGCAGACGCCTATATCACCTGCATCCCCACGCATAACACTACTGTTGCCGCGGCTGGCGCGGGAGCGGTTGCCGCAGCAATTGCCGCCGCGCTGACACCGGATGCGTCCCTTGACGCGATCATCGAGGCGGGAAAGTTCGGGGCCAGGTCGGGAAGCAAGAACGGCAATTGGGCCTGGGGCACCAGACTGAACAAGCGCATCGAACTAGCTGACCGCTTAGTGCAAGA
>JAIOTF010000277.1 GCA_021107195.1 Anaerolineaceae bacterium
ATCATCTGACAGGAGTGGCGCATCAATTCCGCTGATTCTGCCACGTCCCCCAGTGATTCCATGCGATTCTTGCCCACTTCGAATGCCATGGCAGCGCTCATCTCAAAGATGCGCTCGTCAATCAGATCAGCGGCTTTGCGGATCAATGCCACCCGCTCTTGCCACTTCATCCGGCTCCAAACGGGAAAAGCCTTACGGGCGGCCGCCAATGCATCCTGCCCATCTTTGGCAGTACCTTTTTGAAAAACACCCAAAACCTGCTCAGCATCCAATGGCGTGCGGTCTTCAAACTTTTCTGTACAGAAACGTTCTTCCCCGCCAATCAGCAACGGATATTCCTTCCCCATTTCTGCCTTAACCTTCACCAGTGCCTCATCAAATCTGGTGTGCAGTTCTTCTGGGGGATTAAACATCGTAGCATACGTCAGCTTGAACGAGCTTTCAGCCGTCATACCGGAAAGACCTCCTTATAAACAAATACTCAGAGCAACCCACCCGGACCTCCCGGGCAAAAATAAGTATAGTCTATCTGTCACGGCTCGTCAAAAATCTCACGTTGAATCCTGCCTAATTCCCCAAAACTCATTTGCACCACAAGCCATTCTGCGCTACACTCCAATTATGATGATGGACGTGAAACATACCACCTGCATCGGCATTGACATCGCTTCCAGCCGCCGGCCTTTCAGCTATGCTGCCCTGGACAATAATAAACGGCTATTGGCTCTGGGGCAGTGCCAGATCCTCGAAATTCTGGCTTTCACCAGTGGACAGAAACAAGCGCTTATCGCCCTGAATGCCCCCTTTCGGCCCAACCAGGGCTTTATGCAGCAGGATGATATCCGTCAAACACTTTCTCCGCGTCCCAAATCCAATCACTGGAACGACTTGCGGGTAGCAGAATATCAATTGCATGCAGCCGGTATCACTGTTCCCCATACACCCGGCCGTGAAAAAGATTGTCATGTTTGGATACGGCACGGCTTCACCCTGACAGAAAACTTCAAAAACTATGGCTTCCAGCAGTTCCCCGATCCGGAAGACGCCCCCCTGCAAATGCTGGAAACACAAACCAATGCCCTCTTCCATCTCCTCACCGGTCAAACGCCAGCGAACGACAGATCACTGGAAGGCCGTCTGCAGCGCCAACTGGTGCTGTATGAACATGAAATGCCAGTCACTGATCCAATGAATTTATTCGAAGAAGTCACCCGCTACCGCTTGCTGCATGGCGAGCTTCCCATTAATAGCGCCCTCTCTGCAGGAGAACTGAGTGCGCTGGCGGCGGCCTGGATGGCCTGGCTGGCAATCAACCATCCCGAACAAACGCAGAAATTCGGCATGCCCGCTGAAGGTGAAATCTTCCTCCCGGTTCCCAAATCCCGCACAAGTGCCGCAGCTGGCTTTTAAATTCATCCCCTGTTACAATTTTTCCTCAGTCTGCACCTCAAAAAATACCTGGTGCTGTCCCCCGCTGTTAATCATCAAAAATACCAATCAGATATCTAAATCCTGGTCAAAAATCAACGCGCTATGAACACACCTGAACTCATTTTAAATATTTTGACGGCTGCTTTTATCCTCCTGCTGGTATTGGAGGCATGGGGCGCCTTCAAACCCAGCCTGCGCAGCCACCTTTTCTATTTCATCGTCCGCTGGGGCTATAAACCGCTGACCAGTAATGTATCCCTTGAAAAAAAGCGAACCCTTCTGAACATGCTGCGCCATCTTGTGCCGGCAGGTATCACCAGCAAACACATTTCCCTGGGCAGCCTCTCTGCCGAGTGGGTGCATCCTCTCTGGACCTCTCAAGAGCACGCCTTGCTCTACTTGCATGGCGGTGGGTATACCGGGCGGATCACCAGCCCTGCATCGCGATCTGGCGCACCGCATCGCCCGCGCCAGCGGCATGTCCGCTCTGGTCATCGACTACCGCCTGGCCCCCGAATATCCTTTCCCTGCCGCTCTGGAAGATGCCGCTTTCGCCTACCGCTGGCTGCTGGAACAGGGCTATGCCCCCGGGAAGATTGCCCTGGCCGGAGACTCCGCCGGTGGCGGCCTGTCCGCCGCTTTGCTGATATATCTGAGAGATGCCGGTGATCCGCTTCCTGCAGCGGCTGCGCTGCTCTCCCCCTGGACAGACCTGTGTATGACCGGCAAATCGATTAACTTTTTGGAAAATCAAGACCCCCAACTCACCCGTCGCGGCCTGCAAGAAATGGCAAATGCCTATCGCGGCACACATACTGCCAATGAACCGTTGATCTCCCCCTTGTATGGTGACCTGCACGGCCTGCCGCCGCTGCTGATCCTGGCTGGCACACGCGAAATTCTGCTGGATGATTCCGTCCGGTTCGCTGACCGGGCAGGCAAAACAGGTGTAGATGTAACCTTGCAAATCCGTGAAAATATGGGGCATGTCTGGCCAGCTTTTGCCATGGTCCTGCCGGAAGGCAAACAAGCCATCAAACTGATTGGCACTTTCATCAAGCGCCATACCGGTCTCTAATGATCAACAAAATCTATACACTTAACATGTCCCGGTGACAGCCCAATAAAGAAGCGAAACTCTGAATATTCCCGTCCCCGCTGCAAGCAGACGGGACATCCTTCAGGCCGGGTTTTGCTACACCAGCGGGACCCACACGGGGTATCCAGCGAAGCTGAATAAAAAAGGAGCGCTGACTCAAAGATTTTGGGTCAGCGCTTAACTGAATCAAGAACAGGCATTGCCTGCCGCCATTATTTAGCCTTATCGGACGTCCCCGAACCGGTAAACAATTTCCGCCATGCGCCAAACACCAGCAGTCCCGCACCGGCACCCAGCGCATACACGCCGGAAATACCTGGCGGCAGCATCCAGATCAAAGCCACCATCGACAAAACAAAAATTCCGAAAACGATCGTTTTCTTTACCCAGGATGGGTCGCCCTCTTCCAGGAGGTGAACTATCAACCAGCCCATCCCAAAGCCCAGCACAAGCAAACCCAAACCACCCATCACCGAACCCAGCAATTGCTCCAGAAAAGTTATTGCCTCATACATCGTGTCTTCCTTTCCGTCCAGATCAATTCGCTAAAAAACCAGCGCCCACAACGCCCACAAACCGATCATCACCAATCCGATCGCACCACGCACCAGAACCGCCTGGCCAAATCCCAAAGCCATCCCACCGGTAGAATCCAACGCTTCCCGCCAATTCTTCAAGCGGACTACTTCTACCAGGAACAGCCCCGCCAACATCACCAATAACCCGCCGATGGGGGTCAGAAAAAAGCTGGCAATAAAGCCCGCCAGAAACGCAGTCCCGATCGCCCACCAACTGGCGCCTTTAACACGCGCATTGGCTCCCATGATCACATTATCCGCCAGGTTGCCGCCGATCATCAACAAAGTGATCAACCCGAAAATGACGTATACCCACCAGGCATGAAAGCCGGTGACCAACACATACGCCAGGGCTGCCACCCAGATGACCACCAGGCCCGGCATCCCGGGGATCACCAGGCTCAGCAGGCCAACCAGCATAATTGCAAAGGTCAGCGCATTGAGAAAAACTATTCCAAATTCAGCCATATCTTCCTTATAATTACTCGACAGTTGTGATTTTAAAAAAAATAAGTGCTTGCGGTTCACAAATTATCCAGAAGTCATTGTGTACTCCTGTTTGGTAAATAATAGGGTGAATACCTGGGACACATCAATGTCTTGGTCAAGCA